>CALNBM010000001.1 GCA_937874195.1 uncultured Clostridia bacterium
TTATACAACTCCCACCGGCACTGCCCTACGATATACTTCAATTCAAATATCCGCAATACCACCAACATAAGCTGAATGACTGCTCTTCCATTCTTTAATTTCTGATTCATTTGGATTAACGCTTAAACCCGGATCACTACCTAAATATGATGAAGTAACTTTTATACTTGCAAACACTTCAAATCTATGAACATTGAAAGCTAATCCAACAAGTCCCCCAACCACTTTGCTAGTTGCATTTACTTCCACTCCTGAGCCTTCTAATAAAGCAATATCATTTATTCCGGTTATTGAAACACCAATAGCTCCGCCTGTGTATCCACCAATATTTGATAGTTTTATATTTCTTATATCAACATTATTACACTGTCCGCTTACAAAACCAATAGCTCCACCTATAAAATCTCCAACAGTTATAATTGTTGCATCGCTAACAGAAACAACGGCTTTAAATCTATTATTATAATCGTTGCCATCTACATCTTTATTAGGATAAAAGCGACCATCACCAACTTCACTATCGTTTACATTTACACCGCCTTTCAACTGACCAATGGCTCCGCCAATAAAGTTGCCGGATATAGATTTTATATTAACATGGCTAACCTGAATAGAACCTAAATTACCCCTTCTTACATCATAACCAAGTGAGCCAAACGCACCACCTATGCAGTTTCCTTGAGCAGTTATATTAATTTCGTCTACTATTATATTTGCTGCCATACTTACAAAAATGTTTGCTTCTGCTAAACCAGCCACGCCACCCACAAAACCAGAATCCCTGCCTGCATTGATAGTAACATTCATAACTATGATAGGACCAGATGCAGGTTCTTTTGTTGGGCTAACAAAATTTAAGAAACCACCTGTATCGATATTTGTTGCATATATTTCACCTTTAATATATCCTGCAATTCCGCCGATATATTTACCTTTTGTGGAATTTATTATAACATTAGTTACTTTATTTCCCATATATAATCCAGCATTTATATAAAATGGATTAGATATTGAACCGTCTAAAAAATCAATAATTGTTGCAATTACTCCTAATCGTTGACCTACGCTTCCCACCATACCACCAACGAAATCGTTAACAGCAGATATTGTGCAGTTATTTACTATGCTTCCAATAACATTCATTGAAAAACCTGCAAGTCCACCAACATAACTACCGCTAACAGCTGACACATTTGTTTCTTCTATCATTGAAAAGGCGATGGAACCAGCGGTGAAAACATCATATCCGTCGTCAATTTCTCCACCATATAATCTCACTATAAATGGAAAGACAAAATACGCATCACTCATTTGTATTATTTCAATATCTCCAACAAGCCCGAATCCGCCCCCTACAAAAGCTCCATCAAAAAGATAATCTTTAACAGAATTCAGTATCTCATCTGGTAAAAACTCTCTAAAATTAATATTAATTGATCCAGGGAATCCACTCTCAAATTCTTTTAAAAAGTTATATTCAAATGCGCTAACGAAATCTGTGAAAATTTTAGTGTCGAATGTGGAGCGAACTATATTTTTGCCACCTGCGGCAGGATCAAACACTGTTAAATAAGAATCGAAAACTACCTTAGCTCCCCCAGCAATACCACCCACAATGCTACCGTTAGAATTAACTTGAACATCGGTCACTAAAACTGAATTAATTCTAGTTACATATCCACCAAACCCACCAACATAACTTTGCATGTTTTCATATAAATCACGCATTTCTAATGTGTTAAAAACTGTAAGTCCATCATTAATTGCTTGTTGCATATATGGAAGACGGTTTACAATATTTGATTCACGCACTGTAACCATATTTGCTTTTTCACCATATCCGATTGCACCACCAACATATCTTCCATAAGAATTAATCAGAACATTCACAACTTTTGAATAAGCAAGTTCAGTGTTTTCTCCCCAACCAAGTAGTCCACCAATACCTTCGCAAACTTGATGTGTGTGAATAGTTAGAATTGTGGCATCAACAAAACTGATTATTGAAGGATGCACTGTTACGCTATAATCAACTTGATTAAAACCACCGCCTAAGCCAACGCCTGTGCTGACTGCGCCAATAATTTTGCCTTTTTCTCCTTCAATTAAATATTCGCCTATTTCATCTCCACCATCTTCCACCTCATAAGCACTAATATTTGAAATTGAAGTAACACTAACTTGTTTTATTTTGAAATTATTTGTAGGCAATCCTATAACGCGGTTTGCTTGACCTGCAATGCCACCAATATAGTTTCCACCTGTGCCATCTTTACCTTTAATCGTTGTAATGCTAACATTTTCAACATTAACCGCGAAAGATAGTATGTTAGTGATTTCTATATTTAGCACCTTTCCTGCAACTCCGCCAATAAAGTTGCTTCCGCTAATAGAGAATGACTTAGAATAGTTTTCGCCCGTGGTTTTAACATATGGATTATAAATATTTACCGCTTCTCCGGCAATACCACCAACATAATTTCCATTACCTCTGATAGTAGCGTTAGTAGTACTTACAAGCATATAAATATCTTCCAAATAGTCTGCTTTTCCTGCGATTCCACCAATAAACTCAGATATATTTTTACTCTTTGCATACGAAATAAATCCATCAAGCGTACCCATATAAGAAGCTTTTACTCCCTCGTTAGTGAAGCCTAATAATCCACCAATATATGAACCGTTGGATGTTACTTCACTATAATTTGAGAAAGTTCCTAAATATCTTCTATTAAATATTCCTTCAACATAGCCTGTAATATCTCCGCTTTCAACATAACCAAATAAACCGCCAACATAGTTTGCAACATTCTCGGAATCATAATTATATGTCGCACCATAAATTTTTGATTTAATAAGATAGATATTAGAAATAATTCCATCGTGATTGGATTTTCCTACAAGTCCTCCCACCATTTCTTGACCACGAATTGTGGAAGAAAATACCGCGGAGCCCTCACCAATAAATCCTTGGTTGTCACCTACTAACCCACCAACTACTTTATCGCCATAGATAACAGCACCTGTTTCTGTTTGACTGCCAACTGCAACTGAACCCACCTTACCAATATCCCCATAATTGATTCCTGCAATCGCACCAACATTGCTTGGATAGACATTTTTTCCACTTTTTGAAGAAATATATGCATCTACTACTTTACATTGGTATATAGAACCACCTAAACCTTGTTGCCCGTTTACGGCAGCAATGATACCAACAGAATAATTATCTGCTCCTTCTATAAAACTTGTCCATATAGTGGCGTGTGTAACAAAAACCCAGCCAATTTCCCCCAAGTTTCTACCAACCACAATAGAACCGTAATAATCAGTTGATAACACTGTTAAATTTGGATTTAATATATTTAGTCCTAAAATTTTACCGTTATTGTTTGCAAACAATGGTCCATGTTCTTGTGTGATACCTGTTAACGTTATATTAAAGCCAACAAACTCATTATTCACTGCCACATCTTCAAAATAAATAGAATCATTATAATATTTTGATATGTCATAAACTTTATTTTGCATTCTATTATTTAGCAAATAAACATTTTCTGTTATAGTTTTGCCAGTATAATCTATATAGCCATTTCCGTTTCTTAACAAATATCTAACAAAGTCTCGTTCATTTTTAATAACAATACCCACACTCTCAGTTTGGAATAGTTCATAAGTGCTATCCGCACCTGGGTATGCATCAAAATTATTAACAAGATTGCCATCGTTTTCATAATAGAAAATCATTCCATTTTCAGTGTCTAGTTCTGCTATATTTGGACGCAATTCTTCTTTATCCATATATTTAAATTCTGCTATAATTCCCGTTGAAACGCGTACACCATTTCTAATATAATAATAATTATAGTTTATAACTCTTGAACCTTGCTTCCAAATATCGTTACCCGCATTATCGGTTTCTTCAAACCACGGCAACACTCTGTCTAATAAATCTTCACTGCGAGCATTAGAATACACATTAGGTCCAACGCTTAAATAAGCCTGCGTTCTTATTTCCACTCCATCCACTTTTGTTGTTTGCCATCTTGTTAACTCAACATTATTGTCAATAAACTCACCAGCATGGAAGGAAGAACTAATTCCTTTATGAGTGGTGTTATAGTTTTCATACGCTAAGCCAACTGCAATAATTGAATTAGTAATATAACGAGTTGATGGATTTTCTTGAATAATTAATATATCTTCTTGATACATTGAAACTGTCCAGTCTGTGTTCATGGTAGAATAACTATCTTTAATTGCACCCATATTTAAATAGGTAAAACCGCTAATAATTAAAGTAGTATTAACTTCATCACCAATTAATTGCACATCTGCTGTAATCTTTCCAGTGTATGTTAACACCGAGCCACTCATGTATACTTCAGAGAAGTTTGAACGAATAAAGCTTGAAATAATTTTAGGAGAATTATAATTATAACTTGGTGATAATGCTACAATATCACTTTTTACTTCACCATAAGTTACACAGTTGATAATTCTACCATAATTTGAATATACAAACGAATGTCCTAAATTTACTATTTCTTCTAATACTTTTATTTTAAAACCGGACATAATACCTGTTTCACCAATCGTATTAACAATCAATCGTTGTGGAGTTGGGAATAAATTATCACTGTATCCTCTACCCACAAGCACACCATTTAATACATTCGTGCCAACAATTTCAATATTATAACGATAATTATCTGTTAAGATATTATATCCATTTATATCAATAACATTGTCGTTTAAATTTATATTATAATTAATAACATTTGGATTTAATCTTGAATTTTCATCATTATTTATTTTTCCAATTTCAGGATCAACTGGAGAACGCAAGCTTGCAAGTTTTGGAACAAATGCTTTTTCACCCGTTAATGGCATTTGACTTCCTGTCCAGTCGTCCATAACAAAGGAAGAGCCCAAAGTTATATTTGTTGAACTTCCAATAAGCGCACTCATAACTTTTCTAAAATCTGCGTATGAAATTGCATAACTACCATTATCACTAGGAAGAATTTCTTCATTTAAGAAACTAATAATTTCTTCGCCTTCCTTTGTACATGATAATATTTGAGTTGAAGCAGTAACATCTGCATATTTTGCAAAGAACTCTAACACAAAGAACACATTACTTGTGTTACTTCTATTAGATGTAGATGCAACCGTATTAAGGTTTGCTCTATACATATCATCAACATCGCTTGATATAACAGCGGTACCTGAATCATTCACCCAGCAGAAGAATCTGTTTACTAAAAATCCTCCGTTTAAATTAATGCTTGATTGATTCGCTTGACCAATAACACCTCCCACATAGTTTATAGATTTTGAATAGTAATATATATCTCCATAAACTGCAAAATTTGTTATTGTTGTTGCTCTGGCGTTACCAATGATTCCACCCATAATAGCAGCTAGTTGTTCACTTATTGCACTTTTTAGTTCGCCTGCGTTATAAATATTATCCAGGCTACCTGCATCTGAATACCCTATTATTCCTCCCATATTTATAACACCTTGGGCATCATTGTTAGTTATAACAATATCTCCAATGTTAAATAACTGGGAAACTACTCTATTAGTTGAACTGTTATAACCAATTATTCCGCCAACATAACTATTAGTGGTTATATTACCATATAAATCTAAATTAATTTGGCTATAGTTTCCATCAAACTCGCCTTCTCCCATGATATATGAGTTCATACCGTTATAGCCAACTAAACCGCCAACATAATTAATCATATAATTTGCTGACACATTTATACTTTCTGCAATCGCACCACTAATCATTCTAACGATTAAAGATAATTCTGAGTAGCCCACAAGTCCACCAGCGTAAACAGAGAAAGTGTCAGCAACCTGTTGCACATTTTCTCTTTCTATATTAATATTTAAGCCGCTATTATATCTAATGTTAGTAAGCGTTGAAGAATTAATACTGCCGAATAGCCCTCCCGCATAAAGATTGCAAGCAAGCCCGAACATCTTAATTTCATTTACTGCATCATTATCATTTAGCATAACATTTAATTCAATACTACTTATTGAAGTGTTGGCAATGGTAGATGATTTAGTATCACCATTTATACCACCAACAAATAAGTTTCCGGTTTTTCTTATGTTAAATAATATGTTTAAGTTCCTTTGTTCATCTGGTGATTCCATAGTTAAATTATATATGGTATTACTTTGAGACAGTCCTATAAATCCACCAATGGCATAAGCATTACCCACTCTAACAGAAATATTATTACGAAGAGTAAAATTAAGTTGTGAACCATCACTGCCAAAACTACTTCCGTAAACCGAACCGAATATAAGACCGAATTTATCAATGTTATTTAAACCTTGTTCACTTTCATTATAAGCAAGTTCAATAATAATATCGTTATTATTAACCGATTTAATCTCAAATGTACAATTTTCAAAAGTACTCATATAAACTTTTGTTGCAATTAAACCAAAGTCGTTTTCACCCGAACCATAAACTTTAGCAACATTTCTACTATCGTTTATCTCAACAACGAAATTAATATTTGAAATATAAGCCGAATTTAACTCATTAAATAATGAATAAACGCCGTAGTATTCGTCATCAATATTATAGCCGGTTTTAAAGATAATAGTTGGACGATTATCTTCGTTCATTTCTCCTATCAATGAGCCTTTAAAGATAGTGTTAAAACGCGCAAAATTTAAGCGTGAGCTAACAGTTGAAATATCAATCACATAAGTTCCTGTCGCGTTTATGTCAGTGTCAGTGTTGTTATATTTAAGTGTGTAAAAACGAGAGTTATTAGGTTTTGTTAACGCATCCATTAATTCTTCACTTGTGCTAATAGTTGCAAAGTTACTAAATGTTGCATCTTTATAACCAGATAGCGGAGAAACACTGTTATTAATCATCCAAATATAATTTTCAGGTTTGTTTGTAGGGTCATTAGGGTTAACAAATGTTGCATTGATGCTTGATAGCACCACTCTGTTATTATTAGTATCTAGTTTATAGCTTCCATCTTCATTATAATCATAAGTAACATATACATTTTCAAACAAGTTTTGAGAACGCATACTATCCACTTCTTTATCGCTTGAACCAACCACTTCACCATTGCTTAGGTTTCTAAAATATCCAGTTATGTTTTGAAGGAATAATTGAGCTGTAGATTTAGTGACAACTTCTTGTTTAAAGAAATTTTCATAGCGATAATCACCATAAACATCACTCACAGGCACCACAATTTCACTGTTATAATCCACTTTTTCAATACCGTTAGCTGAATATAAATCTGCACTAGCTAAATTATAAACAGAAACAATTGATTGGTTTGGAAGAAGACTAGATTTCTTTCCATAATCCATTTTAATATTATTATCATCACTTCTATTTAAAACATTAAGCATTGCGTAAGTGCTTGTTATCACACCGTTAAAGTTTTCTGGCTTAATTATATCATTTTGAGGATCTATCGCTTTTGTTAGGAAAAGTCGATTATTTATAACTTTTTCTCTATTTGATTCAGGATAACGGTTATTAAGCATTACTGAGCCCACTAACGAACCCACAAACACATTGTCTCCTTTGGTTAAATAAGAAGGAGATTTTGTTTCATTATAAAAGTTTCTAGCATTATCTACTGACTCAAATGTAACGCCGGATACTTCTGCTATTTCTTGATTACCAATTTCTGGCATACGTAAGATATACTTAAAGTAATCATAATTATGTTCAATAGATTTATCTGTGTTTTTAAAGTTACCGCCAACATTATTCATAAGAATTTGTCTTACATTTAAACTCCAGTTATTAAGAGCAATAGCATGGCTTAAATAAAGATTAAAATTGTAATCAATGAGTTCTCCAGCATTATAAAAACCAACAATTCCGCCTAACACTTCGAGTGCTATTACTGGTGAAGTTACATAAGAAAATGCAATAAAAGTAAAGTCTTCACTATAACCCACTAACCCACCTGCAATTTTTGCATTATTGGAGGTTACTGGAACTTTTACAAAACTATCTATAATAGAACCATTGGAGTTATAACCTGCTATTCCTCCAATAGCCACTGATTGACCAGTAACAGTCTGTTCATCTGGTCCTGCAAAAAGTGAACTTGTTTGAGGAATTGGATTATTAATTCCAGCTTGATTCCAGTTGTTTATATTTCTATCATATTCTATTTGGCGTTCTTTATCATAAACCACTTGACCTTTTTCAATAACACCATAGTTTTCGCCTGCAATACCACCCGCAAAATTATATGCCTTTATAGTTTGACTATCTGTTTCGTTATCCATTGTTAAAATAACATTTTTAACTCTTGTGTTTTCTCCAATATAGCCAAATAGTCCACCAGTATGATAAGCAAATATACTAAAATCGCCTCTAACTTGTATATTAGATGCATTAACTGTTTTTTCTTCACGGAAAGTGTCATAATCTTCTAAGTCGCCCTCATAGTTTTGAAGAGCTTCTTTAATATTTGAGTTTAAGTTGTTTAGATAAATAACTCCTGCAACACCGCCCGCATAAGATATATTTAAACTTAAAATATATTTATTTAATGAAAGATTATTGATATTTTTACTAAAATCTAAACGAGGATAAACTATTTCCTTTCCACCAATTCTAAAAGTTTTATACATATCGTATGGATTAGTATGTTCAGTTGTAAGCAAGTGATCATCGCCTGCATAGGTTGCTCTTATAGCAATATCTTTCACATTAATATCTATAATTTTAGATGCGTCATAGTCTTCTAGTTCTTCCGCTTCAACATCATCTAAAATTAAACCAGCTAGTCCGCCTACTAATTTATTTCCTTTAATAATAGCATCGTTTTTGGAAGCAATTGAAACATTCATGATTCGGCTATTATAAATTGAACCTGCAAGCACTCCCGCTTTGCTAGCAGTTGGAGTAAGCCCAGTAAATGCAGAAATTTCAATATTAACATTTTTAAATGCTGCGCCGGCGAATTGATTATCTATTATACCAGCTCGTTGTTCTTGATTTAATCCAATTTGACAGAATAGTCCAAAGTTTTCGCTGTTAGAATTTTTAGCATCTTCGTTATCACGATGAGTTAAATTTAAGTTGTTGATGCTTAAACTATTACCGTCATACTCACCTAAGAACACAATATCTCTCAGCACTTTACCTTTATATAAATTATTCCACACATTGACACCGTTTACGATACCAAAATCTAGATTATCAATTTGTCGTACATAATTTACAGTTCTAGAAAGTGTGTTTACAGTTGTGTGTTCATATTCACCAAAAATATCTAATGAATAACTTTTTCCGTTATATTCATAAGTATAAGTTTTAGAATTGTCAATTATAAATTTTACAAACTGTTCAGCTGTGTTAATAAGCAATGGATTTTGCCTTGAACCATAAAAGTATTCTTGTTCATAATCATAATTAAATGTGTAATCTGCACGCTCTAATATGGATATTTCACTAAAATCTAGTTCTTGTAAACTATAATCATCTGGATTAGTGGCATCATCGTGATATACTGTGCCTGTTTCATTGTTTATCATTCCCACTAATCTTCTATGAGAGAAAGTTTGGTCATAAGTACAGTTTACCAGCCTTGGACCTGCATTAGTCATAAACCAAATAGAATCATATTTATTATTTTCTGAGAAAGCAAAACTAGCATAAACTTCACTGTTAACAAAATTATTAAGCGGTGCTTCTGGATTTTTTCTATCATCATATTTTGCAAGAATGATTGCAGTAGCTGGTTCAATAGCTATTGCGCTTTCATTTTTGTATTCTTGCACTAAATAATAAACATTATTTAACTCGCCCTCAAGCTCAGAATCAACATACAACCAGCGTAAGAATGCACCGTGTGACTGAGTACCACTACCCGGGTTTCCCACTGTTATAACTGTGTTATAAGAGGTGGTGTAAGCATAAGTTATTTCTCCACTATTGTAGAAAGCGAAACCTGCAGTGTCTGCTGCCATGCTTTCAATAGCAACTGCACTATAAGCATTTTTAATAACACCTGAGTTTAAGTAAACAAAACCACCTGTGTCAACTTCACTTTTAACAACAAATTTTTCTGGTTGGTTTTTAATATTTGCGTGTGCACGATAACTTATTTCGCCATCTTTTTCTTCACCCACGCCTATACCTTCAACGGCTGCGTTTTGAATTTCGCCTGTATTAATTGCAACAAACGCACCTGTAAAATTATTATTAGATGAAGCAGCAGTAATTGCTCTGTTATTAATACCAAGTCCGTTAACATAAGAAGAACTTATAATTCCACTATTAGTTGCAACAAGCCCGCCAATAAGCCCTTTCGAAGATATATAGAATGGGTTTAGTTTATTTGAAGTGATATAATCTGTTCCGTTTGCAAACCTATAAACAATTTCTTCATCATTAGCAAGCATTTTTCCACTGCCCGTTATTGAATCTTCATTATTAACCCATCTTAAAATTCTATGATTAGTGTCGAGTTGTCCGCTTTCGTTTAATGAAGAATTTAACCCGACGAACGAATTTGTTATTGCCCCACTGTTTATGCCAGCAATAGCACCCATAGAAATATCAACAGCATTGCCGTTTATAATATTTGAAGTAAGTAAATGTAAATAAATTTTATTACTGGTTGAAGATAAATTCACAATCTTTACATTTGTTATAGTTCCGGCATTGCTACCAGCAAGCACGCCAAAATTAACCTTTGGAATAAAGGCTAGGTCGATAGGATGAATGGAAACAAAATTGTTATAGTCAGTTAGTATCGGTGTGATTGTTTCCGTGGTTGTGTAGTTATTAATGTATTGATAAACTCTATTTGATGTATTAGATGTGTATTCAGTAATTATTTCTGCGGAAGTAAGAAGTGGCGAAACATCAATAATCATATTTTTAATTATAGGATTTTGCTCTAACTCGTTTATATCAAGAAATTTTGAAATGCTCGTGAATATACCAATATTTACTTCCGTGCTTATACCTCTAAACGAACGCAAATCAAAATTTTTAACCGTTAACACATAACCATTGCCATCAAGAGAAGCCATGTTTCCCACTCTTGGAACATAGTTTTCTAACACTATATCATTCATCATTATATAATGTTGACCGGCAAGCATATTTTCAAAATCACTTTGATTGTAAATTGGGTTTGGATGATCGTATGTGGTATTTTCTGTAATTTTAAGTTTGAACTCATATTCCATAACATAAATATTCATTCCATACTCACAGTATGTTCCGTCAGAGTTTTGCTTATATAGTCTATTCCCAACTTTTTTCATAGCACCCGGGTTTTCGCTGTCATAAACATTTATTTTACCCATTTCATCATAGTAGTAGTAAACTCTCACTAAAAGTTCTGCCGTATCTTTGGTAGACAATGATTTTATAGAATAATAATTAAAAACATATTCAATATGATTAATAATTTTTGACTTAGCTTCGCGTTTAAAGGAGAACAATCCATCATAGGTTGCCCCCTCGCTAAGCTTGGTTTCATAAAAAGTTCCATCATCATTTCTATTTATATAATAAACATTGCATGAAGAACCAATTAGCACTTCCTCACCAGATTCGTCGTCATATTCAATTAAAATACCACTTAGTTTAAATTGTGCTATTTCTTCTTCAGTAAACTGAGCAATTTCAAACCTTTTATGCCCTTTATCATAATTAGCATCGTTAAAACGAATGAACTCGTCATAAATTCTAATACTATTATAATTTAGCACTGTATGATTCACTATTTCGTCAGCAATTTGTTCCACCTTAAAAATATCATAATTTGAAAGAGTGTAATATTTTCTTTCATAATAAACAGTATCACAATATGAAGCTGCTTCACCTATAAAAGTTGCTTTATCATTTAGTTCAATTGAATTAAGTGCGTAGTCACTATTAATTTTAACTCTTAAATATTCGTAAGCATTTTTGCCTTCAAGAGAAAGCGTTATTCTTAACCTTGATGTGGTGGAATATTGCCAATATAAATTATTAACATCATAAGTAATACCACCATTTTGCATCATATATGCCCAAGAATAGTATTGACCGGTATTTGGATAATAATAATAAATATAGTTATAATAACCACTGCCTAATAAATTTTGAACATTAAAATCAACTGCTTTATTATTAAACGAAAAGTCTATTGCAGTTACATTTGATACATCTGTTTTATTTAAGTTGTAATAACCATTATTTAACATGAAATAAGTGCCGCCACTAACAAGGTCGTTGAAATACAGATATCTATCGCCCATTTCATCATACACATAAAGATTTGCGTTTTCTTCGCTTACTTCATATAATATTACTTCATCTTCAATGCTTGAAAAATAATAATATCCTGTTGTTGCATCATAATTTATTTTACTGCTTTCTAGTAGGTCAGTGATAGAATAATATCTGCCATTGTATAGTATATAGTCGCCACCTTCACTTTCAATATAACTATACATTTGTTTAAAGATATTTTTATCACTGCTTTCGGAATTATTTATAAGTAATTGTAAACCATTATATGTGCCGTTTAGCACTTCAAATATTTCTCCATCAGGAGTGGTGGAAGCGCCAGATAATTTTATTTCTTTAACTTCAATTGGCACGATTTGCACAGCAACAGAAGCTGTGGCAGCTTGATTCATTTCGGTTTGTTCAACTGAAATTGAAATTCTAATAGAAGTGTTATCTGCAAAATTGCTTATTGAATAATTTTCAAAATTAATAGAATTTAAACAAACAAGATAATATGTTTTTCCTCGTTCAAACACATTATTAAAACCATTTATATCAACTTTATCTCCTTTGTTTGCGATAAAGGATTGTAATCCACTTGCGTCAACTATAAATAATTTATTAAACAGCGGTGAATCTAAAGCATAGGAGGTATTTACAATTGCATTGCCATCGTAATCTTTAGCTTGCCAATTAATTTGCTTCCAATCACCCGGTTGGATTTCTGTGATATCGTTACTATACTCACTGTTGCCAATGCCAATTTCCACAGATGGATAAGGCTTAATATTAAGAGAATTAGTTATTTCTTTTACTGCTTGCCCATCTTTATTATAAGCAGTGATTGTGTATTCAAATACCCCTAATTGCCCAGCAGGTATTATTAAATTGCTACCGAGCAAGAATTGAAGATAATAAATATCATTAAACATTGTGTCTTTGTTATTTTGAGAAGTTATTCTATCAAGATGAATTTTTTCTTGATTACCATGTTCTTTGTAATATTCTGGGAAATATACTTTTCCAACTGGAAAATAACCTGTTACATAACTTAAACCCGATTCATCTAATGAGGTGGTTGCCTTCATTTGTTTAATGGTTAAATACTCATATAGATATTGACTGCTTGGGGTTAGTTCAAATTCAATATAACTTGCAGTGCTAAATTCAGGTGTTACATGAATTTTCATTAATCCTTCAAAGCCTGGAGCAATATAACTGCTCTTAAATTCTTGTGGATTTTTTCCCATTCCTTCATTATTAGCATAGAAAACAACTTCGATTGAGTACGGGTCATTTGCACTAATTTCAAAACGATAAGTGGCAGAAATATCTATGTTTGAATAAGGAGAGAAGGTAATGTTATATATTAATTCGTTCAAATCAAAACTTGTGGATTTTTTACGATATTCTTCCACATTAAATTTAAATGTTATTGGGAATACAACATTATATTCGTTGCTGTTTTCTTTTTCATATATAACAGGTTTTGCTTGTTCTAATAACACTAAACTTGCATTTTTAATTATTACTTTTTCTTCGGCGTAATCTTCATCTTTATATGAATTAAATAGTTTCAAACTATCTACTCTAATAAATTTGCTTGTTAAATAATCATAATAGTCGAAATCAACTGAAATTTCTTCTTCCAAAGTTGCTTTGATTCCTTCAATTTTAACGCCATCTTTATCAAATACATCATAGCCTTCAGCATCTAATTCATTGCTTATTTCAATATTAGCGGTTGTGGTTATTAGTTCCACTGTATCGCTACCGTTTGGAGCTATGTTTGCATCATAATTTTCCACCACAATATTAGAAGCTTTAGCAATAACTTTAAATAAATAAGTTTTAGATAGTTCATTAATAATTGCAATATTGCCATATTCACTTAAATCTATAGTTCTTCCCTCATAAATAGCATTATAAGTTTTAGCAAACTTATTCAAATATAATTCGTTGTTTAAATTGTAATAAGGTGTAATTTTAAAGTATAGTCCACCTCTTTCAACACCATTAATAGACATTGAAGAAATATTGGAAAGATTTTCAACTATAACATAGTCGCCAACATTAAATGTTGTTTTTTCTGCGCCTAGCCCAGAAATACTAATCTCAGCATTTTTTGTAATACCCAAAGTTCCAAATTCGCTTACTGCATCTAATATTTCGATAATTGCACCAATATGTTGATATGATTGATATTCAATGTTAGCAGTAACTGAATTTTTATAAACATTTTCTGTTACAACATCATAAAAACTATCATTATCTATATATATAATTTGCATATCTTCTAAATCAATGGCTTCCGCAGTTTTAACAACTTCTGGTTTATCAGAGTTTGTGGAAATAAGATAACTATTAGATATTCCTTCTGCCACGATAACTTCAATTTCTGTATAAATGCTTGGATGTAGTGAATGATATATTGTTAGAATTGCGGTTCCCACACCTACTGTTTCAATCACATTGTTTTTAACAGATATAACATCTATATCGTTAGAACTAACCGATAAATTACCACTTTTAATTATAGAAACTCCGTCGGTTTCAATATCTTTAACATTATTTAAAAACTCAATATTAATTAAATTTGTGTAGTCATAACCCGAAATATTGCTAAATTTGTTATTTATACCAATAAGGTATTTATTTATATTTTTATTTACTGTTTGCTCTTCGTTATAGTTATAAAAAAGCATAATGCGTTTAATTTCTTCGCCTGTCGGAGTAAGATTCACATATCCTTTATTACTAAATAAAGTTGGAGTATATAACGAGTAGTAAATGCCATCTGGAACTAAATCGTATAATGCGTTAAATTCAAATTTGTTAAGATCTCCATCATGAAAATATTTATTCTTGATAAGAATAGGATATCCCATATTTATATCGGCATTGATAAACCAATAATTATATTTATAAGGATTAACAGGTAAAGGGTTGCCATCATAGGT
>CALNBM010000002.1 GCA_937874195.1 uncultured Clostridia bacterium
ATTGCGCCTGCGGTTACAGTGCGTTTAGTTATATTAAATTTAACAGTGTGCGAACCACTATAATTTATGTTGTTTGCTGTTATAACAACCGTTGCTTCACCAACATTAATATTGTTTAGATAACTTAAAGTGTAGTCACTGGTTGTAAGTTGCATAGAATTATACATCATCACAATGCTTGGTGTGTATGCAGTGCCATTATAAACAACATTTGGAATATTAGTGATTGTTATATCTGATTCACTAATAACTTTTTTAGCAATAGTGAAAGTTTTTTCGAGTTGACCGCTATAATTTCTTTTACCAGTTATTGTTATGCTGGCAAGAGTTGATGCATTTATATTTTCACCATAAGTTATAGTTAAATCATCAATAGTAACATGTTCGCCTAAATCTAAATCGCTTAGAAGTGGTTTATGAGCCAAACCATTATACACTGGCAAATATCCATCACTGATTTCAACATCAACTGTGCTTAAAGTTTTTGCTTGAATAGTAAAAGTTTTTGAAATAGTGCCAATAAAGTTTCCTTTACCTGTTATTTCAATTTTTGCTGTGCCAGCCGGCTGGTCGGAAGTTGCCAAAATCGTTTATACTTCCAAGAGTTACTGTGTTAGCATTAAAAGTATAAGTTACAGTTGGCGTTGGTTGTATTTCTTCGCCAGTAAAAGTGTAAGAAGCTTCTGGAATCGTTATATTAAAGTTGCTAATATATGTTTCCATGTTTCTTGCAATAATATTATACGGTACTTCAACATTACCCATAAAGTTTTTAGTAAATACAATAGTGATTTTTGGCGTGTCGCTAACTTCGGTATCATTTGATTGAGAAATTGAAAAATCCACACCATTTTGTAATGTATAATCGGTTGCAATATGTTTAATGTTTACATTGTTTATAACTGCAATGCTTCCTGTGTATATCACATCTGCTAATTCATTAATATTAAAATCGCTTGAAATATATTGCTTTTTAGCTATTGTAAAGTTTACAGAAACTGAACCTGTAAAGTTATTGCCCGCTCCTTCAATTATCACACTTGCTACTCCTGCATTAGTGTTTTGCGAGTAATTTTTAAGTGTGTAATCTGTGGAAGATAATGCTATTCCGTTAAATATAATACTATCGAAATCACCATGAGCAAGTGTTATATTCAATCCTGTGTATGTTTTATTATTTATAGAAACATTAGATTCAACAGAAGAAATGTTTAACTTTTCAATAGTAAAGGCATAATTCAAAGTTCCAGAGTAGTTGTTTGTTAACTCGATTTCTACGCTACCTGCATCAACACCTGCATTAATATTATCGCCATATACAGGTATATTATAGTTGCTGGCATCGATAACAACATTGCCATCTATTATTATTAAAGATTTAATTGTAGGTTTTATTGAATTGTTTGTAAACACAAATAAACTTTCATTGTATTCAATATTTACTTCTTCACTTGTTAAAGTTTTAGCTTCAATAGTAAATGTAAATTCTTTTGTGGTAGTAGCAGTAAAGTTTCCGCTACCATTTGATGTGATAATAATAGAACCCATTCCAGCATTAATATTATCGCCATAAGTTACTAAATATGTGCTGGTTGGCAATATAATATCGCTTAATCCATTATTATATACAACTGAAACAACTCTTGGTTGAATTTGGTTACGGGAATATGTGTAAACTGCGTTTACACCTGTTATAGACACTTTTTGGTTTTGCAAGCTAATTTGATTAATTTGATAGTTGGCTGTTTTAACACTTTTATAATTGCCAATTCCTGTTACTGTAACAGTTGCAGTGCCAGCGTTAGTGTTATTAGCATGAGCAACTGTGTAATCAATACCAAGAGAAAGAGTTTTGCCACCATCGGTAATAGTTACAACAGGAGTGTGAGCAATTCCACTATAATCATGCGCTAGAATAGTAGAAACTATTGCGGTTTCTATTGATTTTGCCACGATTGTGAAATTTCTTATGGTTTCGCCTGTAAAGTTATTAAGTCCTGAAACTTTTACAGTTCCATTTCCTGTGTTGGTATTTGTGCCATATTCTAGGTTAAAATCTTCTCCAATAGTAAGTCCAACTTCTCCAAATTCAATTATTAATGAAGGAGTGATTTGAGAGCCCGAGTAAGTTTGATTGATAATATTTGAAATTGTGAACAATGGCAAGTTGTCTGCAATATTAAGAGGATTTATAGCAATATTCTCTTGATGCGTTCCATCAAAATTGTTTCTTAAATTAAATATTACCGCTCCGCCCGTTGCCACATTAGTTCCACTTGTGATGAAAGTATAGTCAGTGGTTCTAGCCAGTGTAATAGATTCACTTAACGGATTTGTTACTTCACCTTTAAAGATTACTGTAACTTCACTATTTAAAACATTAATAGTTTGCCCTGTATATACTTTTGATGCTGGTACTAAAATATCAAATTCGTTTATATCAAACGGTCTTTTATTGATTGTGAAAGTTGTTTGAATAGAACCTGTGAAGTTGATGCTTTCGCCAGCCAACATAGTAACAGTAACATTTCCAATTCCTGCGTTTATGTTATTAGTATAATTTCCAAGTGTGTATTGAACACTTGGGATAACGAAATTAGTGTTAAGGTATTTTAGTTCAATCGCATCCGAACTATCAAACGATAGAACTTTGCCTGAGTAAGTTAAACTTGACAATGCCGTAGCAGAAAATTCTGTTGAATTTAAGTTTTTTGGTGATATTGTAAAGTTTTGTGGTTTAGATGCGTTAAAGTTACCTAATCCGCGAATATCAATAGTTGCTGTGCCCGCATTAATATTATTCACACAGTCTTCACTTATGAATGTGTAATCAACGCCTAAAATTAGTTGTGTTCCTTTATAGGTTACTCTAACTTGTGCATTTGAAGGAACTATTGCATTGCCACTAAAAGTATATGCATTGCCACTATTAATAGTAATTACAATATCATCATTATTAATTGAAATTGCATTAATTTCAAAAGTTGTTGAAACTATTCCGCTATAATTTCCAGTTAGTGTTGCGGTGACTACTGGTGCGTTACCTGTTGCATTAATATTGTTTTGATAACTATAAGAAGCAATATCGCTTGTAATAAAAGTCCAATCAACTGCTGAAATGCTTGTAAATATAGGAGTTTTAGCGGTTGCATCATAATTAAAGGATGATTGATTTAATACCACAGCCACATCTGAAATATCGGCAATATTTTTAGGAGTGATTTCAAAGGTTTTTGTGGTGGAACCAATAAAGTTTGTACCCTGACCAGTAATAGTGATTGTTGCTGTGCCAACTTTTTCATTGTTGGTATATACCACACTGTAATCATTGTCTTCTACTAAATCAAAGTTATTAAACTTAACTAAATCAATCAAGTTACTTATCTCACTTGCTTGATAAACCATAGAAGAACTTGTTAGAGTAACTTCAAAGTTTTTAGCATTTGCTTTTGCAATGGCGAATGTGCCAGTGGCGGTACCAGTGTAGTTTCCTTTTAATGTTATCTCAACTAAAGCATTTCCAGCATTTTCATTGTTTGTAATTACATAAGTGTAATCTGTTAATAACACTGAGCCTGCTATAATTCTAACAGAAATATTATTAGCGATTGGCGTAATTGGTTGTCCGTTATATGTGTATGAACCTGAGATATTAATTTCTAATTCGCTTGCCGTTAAATTTTTTGGAGTTATTACAAGCGCACCATAAACAGTGTTTTCAATTTTATAATTACTATGAATTAAATCAATAGCAATTTCGCTAGAATAAGTTCCAACATCATTGCTAGTAACTTTACTTCTCAATTTTCTAAAAGACAATTGATTAATCAATTGTCTTTTAGAAAATTGAGA
>CALNBM010000003.1 GCA_937874195.1 uncultured Clostridia bacterium
CCACCGAGATCTACACTCTTTCCCTACACGACGCTCTTCCGATCTATGTTTTTTCTCTTTATCCTTATATTCGAATATGATAAATAGTAAATACATTACCACACCCACTGTAACAAAAATATCTGCAACATTACAAACAAACCAATTTGCCACGCCAATAAAATCTCGAACATATCCAAACGATAACCTATCAACTAAATTCCCTATTCCTCCGCCCATTATAGAAATAAAAGATGCAAGATAAAGTTTAGATTTTTCACTCCCTATTATATCGTAAGCAATAATCACTAATAAAAAAACAATAGATAATCCTGCAAGTTCCAGTGCGTGACTAGAAAAAATCCCCCATGATGCTCCTGTGTTTTCCACATAAATAAATTCGAGTAAGCCATCAAATATCACAACCTGCCCGGTTCGGGCGATAATATTTTTAAAAAGCATTTTGGTAAGTAAATCAATCGCCACTATTAACACTATTAAAATAATCTTTAATAATATTTTTCGTTCTTTTAAAATTTTCATATAAATAGTATAGCAAACTTTTATAGTTTCGTGAATTAAAATTGCCTTTTGGAAAAAATTATTACTATTGGTGTAATCGCGCTATATATGGTTTGACTTTTTAAAATAAACATTTTATTTATTTGGCCTTTTTAAATAAATACTTCATAACCGTTCAACCAATATTTTTAAATTAAAAACAAATTCTGCAAACCCATATTTCATAGCAGAAGTTTTGCCAGCAAGCACCGATGAAGTTGTGGTTCCTAACGAATTATCCATTTGAATTAATGCGTTTTTAATTTTTAACAAATTGTCGTTTAATTCACTTGCTAACAGATAGTCAATTTTAGATTGGCTCACTTGAATTTCACTGCGGTAGTTATTTATAAAACTTGCACATGCAATTTGTGTTATTTCGTTTTTTTCCAGTTTAATTGAATTTTCTTCCAGCCCGTCACAAACACTGTATAAATAGTTGATAGTTTCTTTTATTAGCTTATTATTTCTTTCACTTTCATTAAGTGATATTTTATTAAACACGATTTCATGAATAGTTAGTGAATATTCGCCTGTTAAATTATCCATTACTTTTTCAGCATTAGATTTTTCTTGATATATACTTCCCACTGCATAATATTTTCCACCCTCTACCCACACATAGCCCGACGCACCTAGCGCACTTGAACTGGTTGCAATCGCTGTGGCTTCCGAAACCGTGTTAAACTCGCCTAGCATAAGAGCATAATATTTTTGTCCGGAAACACTATTGTCTTTTTTAAATAAAGATAAAAAGGAAAAATTTCCAATTTTCAAGGCATCTGTAAAACTAGATGCTAAATATAACACACTAAAAATAAGTGCAAAAATAAGCAGAATCACACCTAGTAGTTTTCTTAATTTGTTTTGCCTTTTTATTACCTTAACACCTTCACACAGGTTGTTATTAACAGTATTTTTCATAAATTTTAGTACCTTTATAAAGAGATATTTTAGTTTTATATTATTAAATTTTATGTCAGTGATTCTTGAAAAATTAATGTTTAGCGAATTATAATAAAATAATATAAAACTAACTCACGACAAATCTATGCAAATACCCCGGTTTTTTTGCATATTTTTTTTACAACTTAGTTTATTATTTTTTATATAATAAGTTAAACCAGAATTATCATTTATAATCAGTTCATTATCGATAAAAGTATAATCATATACATGATATTCTTGTTCACCATCAACATCCATATAAAATCCAACTGTATCATCTTCAAAAACATACTTTATCGTTTTATATCCCTCTTCAAGCTTCTTCACCTTTTCAGGAACTAAATCCTCAAAATCTCCTTCTAAAAATGAAAAAGATTCAAAAACAAAAGTCCTTTTTTCTAAACTTTCAAGTTTGCAACTTGTTAGCAATAACAAAAGCACCATCATAATAGGTATTAACATAAATCTTTTCATAAAATCTCTCCTTTACATTATATAGAAATTTAAAACTCTATTTTTTATTCTAATTATAACACTTATTTAATCATAATAAAATAAGATTCTAAATATTCTAAAAATTAAATAATTATGGCTATAATTAAATTCTAGTTTTAATTATTTGCCTATATAACAAAAAGACTTAAATACATTTTGTATTTAAGCACTAATTTTGATTATTCATTATTTGTAGGCTCTGAATTAAATGACAAAGAATTAAGCGTATTTGATATATTTACAACAGTTGATTGGGTTTCTCTTGATAGAGATGATAAATTAATTAATAACTTGCAAAATTATGCTGATATTTTTTGGAATGAAAATGTCCTTAAAAGAATACCTCCAGAAGTTACAACAAGTGAAGATGTAATTAAATTATTCCCAACGCAAACAATTGGTAAGCAAATAGTAATTAACGATAGTGTATATAAATACATTGAAGAATTAACGGATGTAAAAGCACAAATTAAAGATTATATTGAGAAAGAAAAAGAACTTAATGATACTATTAAGAAATTGTTCTTAGACAATGAAACTATGGTCTATAACGGTAACGAAATTGCTACTTTTAAAGCGCAATCAGCAAGTCGTTTTGATAGTACCAAATTTAAAAATATACATCCCAGCTTATATAAAGAATTTACAACACAGTCTAATACAAGAGTATTA
>CALNBM010000004.1 GCA_937874195.1 uncultured Clostridia bacterium
TTTACATTTACATTATCATTAAGGTTTGTCCTTTTTGCGTTGGGTTTGTCAGGTTTGTCTAGGTTTGTCTTGGGTTTGTCTTTGGTTTGTCTTTCTTCTCTATATTCTCGCTTTTTTAATGCTTCTTCGGATGGGTTTTCATCCCTAGGACGACCACCTTTTTTGCCATTTTCAACGCTTGCTGCATATCTTGAAACTGTACGCTCCATATTCTCTTTTAATGTGGTTAAAAACATGCTTGCTTCCCATGATATGTTTTCTGGAAGCTCGCCAGTTTTTGCAAAATCCATTAGTGCACGATAAAGTTCTAGTTGTTTGTCTTCTGGCGCTTGTCTTATAGCGGTATCCCAGTTAGAAAATATTACAAAACTATCTCTAATAATCCCCATTTGTACTCCTTTTTTATAACCTTAATAATTTTTTAACATAGCATTCTAAAATTTGTTGTATATGTAATCCTGCTATGTTTTCATTTACAAAATGTATATTTAGCGGATACTCTGCTTGCAAGCACAATAGCGAGCGGTAGTAACTTTTTGGCATTAAATTAGTGCGGTAATTACCGTTTAAAATATCTAGCCATGAACCACTTTCTATTACTAAATGCACCGTTGCTTTTGTTCTAAATAACTCGTTTTCAAACCGTTGTCTGTGTTGTGCTAAGTTGCCTGATAACTCTTCTAATGAGTTTTTTCGTTCTATAACAACTTGGTTGTTTAAGTAAATATCTCGCATAATTCCAAGTTCTGCATTTCGTGGTATCATAACCGCATAATCTCCGCTTTTAAGCGCTTTAAGCTTCCATTTTATGTTGTTTTCATCAAAGTAATTTGTTATGTGTGAGTTGTTTTTCTCTCGTGTGTCCACCAAGTACACGAGAGATTTTAAAATTTCTTTAGCTTCTTTTTCTGTAAAATAATAGTCATTCAATCCTAATTTCATATTTTAACCCCTAATTAAAACGGTAGGTCATCATCATCTATTGGTTCTAATCCGCTGTATTCTTTACTCATTTCCGCGTTATAATTTGTTTTGTTTTGGTTTAATAGTTTTTTAGGATGAGTTTTAAAGTTTCCATTACGAATATCGTCTAGCGACCTCATGTCTGTTACAACAAGTTTTGTTTTAATGTCACCATAACTGTTTTCGTATTCTTCTTCACTTAAAACTAAGCCGATAAGTTTGTTTTTTAGTTTAGCTTCATCATAATTAAATTTAAAACCATCATTACATCTTTCCACTGTTTTTATAAACTTTTTAAAAAATGGTAATGCTACATCTTTATAACTTCTTATAAAATTACCTGCCCAAAAGTCAATAGCCTCATTCAATTTCTTGTAATAGCCTTTATGTTCGCCCTCTGCTATGTCAAACTCAATCTTCAAGTATTCCTTCTCGTCCATGTCCTCAACACTTGTTATAACGCAAACATAACCGCCTGCTGTTAAATTCTCATAATCTTTTGCCTCTTCAATATTTTCTAAACCTACATTTCTCATAATTTTTATTCCTTTTATTTTTTATATTTTTTAATATTCTTTTAAAATTTCTAGCACTTTAACAATGTCGTTTTCGATTGTGTCTGAATCAAATGCACCTAATGGCGTTTTAGTTGTGCTGTTGTTTGCTCTTGTTTCAAATACATATTTACCATCAACTGCTTTTGCTAATAAAACTGTTGTGAATTTACTTTCTAGTACCACCTTATCAAGTTTCTTGCCGCTTGTTTTAGCCCTTGTCCATAAATAGCCACTTTCTTCACGGTCGGTTTGACTGTGGATTGTAAATATAATTGTTAAATTATCTCTCTGCAAGTTGTTTGCAACACTTACAAGGTCATACACGCTGTATGCTAAATCAGCCCATTTATCGTAGTTTTTTTCTTTCATTCTTGCAAACTCATCATCAATCATAATTCCGTTTAATGTATCAATTACCACTACTTCTAAGTCTGTTTTTGTATCTATTCCAATCAATATTTCTTTAATAGTTTTAGCGTCAGATGTCGCTTTATAATTCTTATTTTCTGCATTGTATTGTGTCTTCCAGCCTTTCCATGATAAGCCTTTTTTGTCGCAGTCAATATAGTATGTTTTTTTAGCGTCTAAGTTTCTCATTGCAGTTGTTTTCCCGCTACCGCTTTCACCCATAACTAAGATTGTTTTACTCATGTTATTCTCCTTTATTTAATTCTCAAATTTATATTTTCTTTTAAATGCGCACCCTCTATCACTTGCCCATTATTAATTGCTTCTTTAATTGCAACCTTGTCAGGTTCAATTGTTATTTTTTGTCTGTGAAAGTCAGTTGGTAGACTTGTCATATCGTATACATCTACTGACTTGCTCTTAGTTAATTTTACACTTATTGTTTTTCCTTCTAGTTTTTCAATTCCAAATTCAACCATTGCATCTTTTAAAGCATTTTTCATCCGCTCTTGTGCATTTTCTATCTGTTTTTTATTAGCATTTAATCTTGCAATTTCACTTTTATAATTGTCTAATTTATTGTCTAATTCTTTAATTGCGTAACAATAGTTAATTCCTTTTTGTTCTAACTCCGCCTGACTGATTTGTAACTGCTCTATTACCACCTCGTTAATTTCGCCATTCTCATCAGTCGCCTCACCACTTTCTAATAAATTC
>CALNBM010000005.1 GCA_937874195.1 uncultured Clostridia bacterium
AGTGACCTAAAATTAAATGGTCTTTTGACCTAATTTTCGGTTGACAAATACAAATGTCTAATCCCCTTAATTCTACACCTTAACCCTCTTCTTACAAAAGCAAAAACCCCGTAGCAAATTAGAAGTTATCGTGTATTTACTACGAGGTTTAGGAATGGACTTTATTTTTATAGAGCGAAGTTTATTATCATGGAGTGGAGTTTATTTTAGTTATATAGTGGAGAGCGTGTTTATTTTATTCACTGTCGCTATCTTCATTATTTAATATGGACTCAATTTGCTTTTGCTTTTTCTTGTTTATTACATAAAGAATTTCAAATACAACAAATGCAATAATAAATGAGCACAAAAAGGTTATGACAAAAACTAATACAGTATTTATAATATCTATTTTAAGTGAATCCCCTAATTTTATATAATTAAGAGTAGTGTTGATAATTGCAAAGACAAGTCCGCTAACAATGCTATTTACCACAACAAGTTTTTGGTTGTATTTCGAAGATTCAAACAGGTCATTTCCAACCATTATATTGCGAACAATAATATATATGGAAATCGCAAGAAGTAAAATTGTCTCAACTGCATATTGTGAAAATGGTGCGTTAAACATATATTGTTGGACTAAAACCGACAAAAGCAAACTGTAAAAAAGTATTTGAAATGCATCACTTCCTATTTTCCTTTTTTGTGTTAGAATTCTTTCATCATGAATTTTTGTTTTCTCATTATACTTCCTCCCAGAATAAATCATTTAATGTTTTACCAAGCGCTTTGCATATTGCAATACAGAGATTAAGTGAAGGATTGTAATCGCCTGATTCAATTAAACTAATGGTTTGTCTTGTTACACCCACAATTTTTGCTAAATCCTCTTGTTTCATATCGCATTCCAAGCGGGCAATTTTCATTCTTTTATTTTTCATATCCTCCCTCCTTACATTACTTATTATAATATATATATTGCATTATGTCAATTATATATTGCATTTTAATAAAAAATATTAGTAGACCTAATTTCAAGCCTACTTAAAAATTATATAAATAATTTTTGCTTCGCATTCAAATACTATTATGACCTTAATATAATATAACTCCATTTTTATTTAACAAGTTTTGCCCCTCATGAAAGTGTTAATTGCAAAATAAAATTCCCCAGAATTACAACGAAAAATTTCCAGAATTTTTGCCAAGCAGGATAAGGTTTTAGTAATTGTATTTGAAAATCATGTCAAGGACAAAGCCCGTAGGGCAAGCGTTAGCGAATCCTTGACATGATTGAAAAATGCAATTATAATGCTTTAAACTGCTGGCAAATTTTCCAGTGCTCATTTTGCAAAAGTGGGGAAATTTCATTTGCAAAAAACATGAAAGTAATTTTTTATTTTTTCCCTTATCTCTTTGCCCTTAAAACTAACAAAAAAATCATGGCTCCAATAAGGTTTTCTACCCTATTTTCACCATGATTCTTAACAAGACTTTTTATTCATGACACAAATTTCTTAGGGTATACAGTATATGTATTAGAAGGAGATGAGCACAAACAGGATGCTATTTACAAAGGCAATGATTGTGCAGTATCTCAAACTTTTAAGGAACTTAAAATTCATTTAGATGAAATTTTTTAGAAGGATGAGGCGAAATTTATAAAATTCCTCTCATGGCTAATACATCTTTGAAAATATGCTTGATTCCCTT
>CALNBM010000006.1 GCA_937874195.1 uncultured Clostridia bacterium
AAGGTCAGTAATTTTCGCGCCTCTTGCTCTCATTGATGTGAAAGCTTCATGACCCGGAGTGTCAATAAATGTGATTTCTTCGTCTTTAACTTTAATCGAATAACCGCCAATATGTTGAGTTATGCCACCAGCTTCACCCGCGGACACATTAGTTTTTCTTATAGCATCAAGAAGTGATGTTTTACCGTGGTCCACATGCCCCATAACAGCAACAATAGGTGGTCGAACTCCTTCTGTTTTGCTTTGAGTTTTTATCATCTTGGTTAATTGTTGTTCATAGTTTTCAGTTAGTTTTAATTCCAACTTAACACCAAACTCGTTTGCAACAAGTTCCGCTGTTGGAAAATCAATAACAGAGTTTATAGTTGGCATTAAGCCTAACATTAAGAATTTTTTCATAATTTCAGCAGCTGGCTTACCAATTTTTTCGGCTAAAATTTTTACAGTTAAATTTTCAGTTGTAATGGTTGCTTTTTCGATATTTATTTTCTCATGTTGTTCTTGTTTTTTATTTTTTTTAATTTTTCTTACTCTTCCTATAACTCTATCAGAAACTTCTTCATCATAATAATTCTTGTCACCATCAATATATCCCATTTTAATTTTTGCTTTTTTACTTAATTCTTTTTTATCGGAATCATAAGATTTTGTTTTATTTTTATTATTTGAAAAATTTCTTTCCGGCTTTGTTATTATCGTTTCTATTTTATCAGCCTTTGGCAATAATCCAGTTGGCCTAAACGGTTTGTCGGTATTAAATGGCTTTTTTTGAAAACTGGATTGAGAATTTTCTAGCGGTTTTCTTTCGCCTTGTTGTCTGTTTACTCCAACATTATAAGGTGGTCTACTTTGATAAGGTGGTTTACCTTGTTGAAATTGAGGCCTTTGTGGTTGTTGTCCTTGTTGTTGTCTTTGTGGTTGCTTTTGTGGTTGTTGCCTATACGATTGTTGTTCTTGTAATTTTTGAGGTTGTTGAACATATGGTCTTTGTTGAGAATATGATTGCTTTTGTGTATCATTTTTACATTCTTCTCTAACAGACTTTTCGATTGATTCTTTTGGTTCAACCTTCATGGTTTCAACTTCAATCTTGTCCTTAATCATAATTTGATACTCTTTATTAATTTCAATAGCACGGTTTTTGATATTTATACAAAAACTTTCTAGCGTTTTTTTGCATCTAGAAATGTTCATCCTTATTTTTGAGATATCTTCACTTGATATCATCTCACTAAGTGTTTTTAAATTTTCAAATTGCTTGTTTTCTTGTTGTTTTATGCTCAAGTTTGATTACCTCTTATATTCATTTATCTCTCGTATTATATTCTTTAATGATGACATTTGCAAGATTTTCATCTGTTATGCCAGCAATTTTAACATTTTTATTAACTATTATTTCATTTAGAAGGTTATGAACGCAAAGCAGTATCCAATTTTTATCTTCAGCTAGTTTTTTAATTTCATTAGCTCCATTTTCACTTAAATCGTTCGAAATTAAAATTAGATATATAATTTTTTTAGTTCTCTTTATATTGTCTATGCCTAACACTATATTACCACTTTTATATGCAAAACCCAAATACGATTTAATTTTCAACTACTATCTCCTTAAGTGTGTTATAAACTTCTGGAGACACATTAGTTTTAAAAGTTTTATGCAGGCATTTTTGCTTAATACATTTATCAATACATTGTTTGGTTTTGCAAATATACGCACCCCTACCATTCATTTTTCCAGAATAATCAATATTAAAATCGTTTTCATTTTTAACAATTCTAATTAAGTCTTTTTTAGGCTTTTTACTTCGGCATGCCATACACATTCTTTCAGGAACTTTTTTATTTATCATTTTAAACTCCTTTGGTTATGACCCTTACTACTTATAATATTCTTTATTACTCTAAATCGTCAAAAGCACCGTCTTCAAATAGATTATCAATATCAATTAACGGCTCGATAGTTTCATTAATTTCCGGCAGATTATCATTAGTATCATCATCTAAATTCATATTTAATGATGGAACAGCGCTTTTTGCTTTAACATCAATTTTCCAACCGGTCAGTCTTGCTGCTAAACGGACATTTTGACCACCTTTACCAATAGCAAGTGATAATTTATCGTCAGGAACAATAACAAGTGAAGTTTTATCGGTTTGATTAAGTTCAATGTGGAGTACGGTTGCAGGACTAAGAGCAGAAGTAATAAATTCTACTGGATTTTCGCTGTATTCCACAACATCCACTTTTTCTCCATTAAGTTCGTTTACTATCACACCAATTCTCATGTTCTTTTGACCAACACATGCACCAACAACATCAATGTCTTTTCTTGTGCTGTAAACTGCAATTTTTGTTCTATTACCAGCTTCACGAGCAATATTTTTAATAATTATATCTTCTGTTGCAATTTCAGGAACTT
Source organism: uncultured Clostridia bacterium (assembly GCA_937874195.1). GTDB lineage: Bacteria > Bacillota > Clostridia > Christensenellales > UBA1242 > UBA11490. The sequence continues at coordinate 2,421 of CALNBM010000006.1, forward strand.
CCATAAAAAATAGTTCTCTAACAAATTCTGGCGAAGTTCTAGAAAGTTGAACATACGGCATGTTGTATGATTCTCTAACCGCTTTAACATAAACTTTAACCTTAGAATTAACAGAATATTTCTCACCGGGGATTCTATCTGCCTTACTAAGCACACCATCCACTTGACTCATGCCAATGTTTGCATAAACATTATCACCTTCAACTCGTCTAATAACTACTGTTATTAGTTTTCCTTGCTTGTTGCTAACTTCGCTTAATATTTTATTGCGCTCATATTCTCTAAGCCTTTGCATAACAACTTGTTTTGCAGTTTGCGCTGCAATTCTTCCAAAATTTTTAGGCGATTCCTCTTCTTGAATTATATCACCTATTTTTGATGTTTTCTTAATTATTTTTGCTTCTTCTAAAGAAATTTCCTTATCTGGATCGGTTACTTCTTCCACAACAACTTTATATGAATAAACTTTTATTGTGTTTTTCTCTGGATTTAATTTAACAAAAGCACTTTTTGCTTCTCCTACTCTTTTTTTATAGGCACTTGTTAATGCAGCCTCTAATGCATCAATAAAAAATTCTTTACTTATTCCTTTTTGTGTTTCTAAATCGTTTAATGCTTTAAAAAAATCTTTGTTTATCATCGATATATTTTCTCCTTAAAATTTTATAAATGGTTTAATGTTTGCGGTGTTTTTTAATTCAATTTCGTGTTTCTTATTATCAAATTCCACAATAATTGAATTTTGTTTATATTCTTTAAGCACGCAAACAATTTCTTTTTTATTCAAAAACGGTTGGTAAAATTTAATAATTATTTCTTTTTGCAAAAACTTATTAAAATCATAGTCGGTTTTTAAACTTCTGTTTAATCCATAAGATGAAACGGTTAAGTTATAAGAAGCACCGTTAGTAATATCATTTTCGTCAAGTGGTTTATCAAGTGCGCGTGAC
>CALNBM010000007.1 GCA_937874195.1 uncultured Clostridia bacterium
GCTTGCACTCCATGAAGCAGTAACATTTGCTTTCTCTATTGCCCAGTTAAAAGTGTAGTCGTTATCATTTTCATCAAAAACATAGTTGCTTGAGCCAGAAATTGCTATCACTTTAGTGGAATATTGACTAGCATTAGTTTGAACATTATTTTGAGAATCTGTTCCATAAGTTATAGTGATTTCACCTTGAACAGTATAGTAAGGAACTGCCGTAAATTCTTCTCCTGTAAAAACTGGACTTCCTACTATAACCCCACTTGAATTTTCAATAACCCAGCCAGTTACATTAAACTTTGCTGGTGATATAGTCCATGTTACGCTTATGTTAGTTCCACCAATTAAAGTATAGTTAAGGTTATCTAACTCTGCAATTGTTGTTGTGTAAGTTTTAGCATCTGTGCCTGTGTTTCCATAACTAACAGCATAGTTCCGCACTCCTAATGTTGTTCCGCCTATTTGGTTTGTGAATGTTGGAATGTTTGTTCTTGGGTTACCGTCATAAGTTATTATCGATAAACTATCATATGTCCAACTCACATTTACTGGCTTTGGAGTAACAGCCCAGTTTTTAGTTGGATTAGATAAAGTGTAATTTTCATTAATCATAGTAATATTTGCGATTAATGATAAGTTTGCACTGGTTGAGGTGGTTTGTCCGCCAATAGTATAATCTGTATTTTCTATAAGCGTAAAATCACCATCTTTTATTACTACTGTTAGTTGCTTTAAAGTATTATCATAAACGAAAGAGTCAGTTCCCCAAACAGCTGTAAGAGTTTTTGGAGTGATTTCCCATTTGTACGAAAGATTAGCAGTACCTAATGCGTAATTACCAGCATTTGCGCCTGTTAAAGAAGATGCAGTTGCTGTGTATGTATTAACTTTAATGCAATCTGCAAGTGTAATGTTTGTTGTAATTGAAACAATTTCACTTCCAACTTTATTAGTTATAGTTGGAGTGTAGTATTTTGCTGTTCCGTCATAAATCATGCTAGCAATATTAGTTCCTACCCAAGCAATATTTACAACTCTTGGATTAATTGTAAGAGTGTCTTGTACTTTTGCAATATCGGTGCTTAAAATATAGTTTGAATTGCTTAATGCTGTAACTTTTACAAATTGATTTCCAACAGCGCTTCTACTATTAAAATCATATCCTGTTACAGTAACTGTGTCGCCACTTATAACATTTGCAACAGTCGCGGTTAAAGAATGTGAGTTTCCGTTATACTCATAAATTTTGTTAGTAAAGTTTAATTCCGCTATTATTGGATTAATTTTAAATTCTTTAGTTAGTATTGGAGTTCCATTACTAAAATTTGTTCCTAATTTAGTTATTGTTATTGTTGCTATATAAGTTCTTGCATCTTTTCCTGTGTTGCTTGAAACAGTAAAATCATCGCCATAAATTAAATCACTAATAATTGGCAAAACTTTATGAATATAGCCATTATAAGCCGATTGAATAGTACCGTCAAAAGCATAAGTGTCTAGCACAATATCGGTAGTTTCATTATGATAAGAAAATTCAAATGAAATGTCTGTGTCTTCCACTGTGTTAGAAATTATATTCCATGATTTAGATAACTTTTCTGCACCAACACCTGTGATTGTATAGTTTCCGGCATTAATTCCGCTTAAACCAGTAATAGTTGCAATATGATTGCCTGCTTCTGTTATGTTTTTATAATTAGCAGGACTTATTACAAACGAAACATTATCTAATCCCACGATATTTTCTATATTAGGTTCAAAATATTGTGGTGTGCCAGTATATACAAAATCACCATCATATAATGTTGAATTTGGTGACCAAGTTATATCCACAATTCTAGGATTAACAGTAAGTGCTTTATTTCTGCTTTCTGTTGGTTCTGCTAAAATAAAATTTGAAGAATGTGCGCCTGTTAAACCAACAACAGTTATAGTTGTTGAACCTGCATCAATTCTTGAATTAATATCATTTTGATAAATAAATTCCACATCAGTATCGCCAGCCACCATTCCAGTTGGAATAGCGATAATGTTTTTAGCATATCCTGAGTATTCCGCCAAATGATAGTCATGACCAACAGGACTTTCTGTGATAACAGAATCGGTAACTATTGTCCAGTTAAGTATTGTTATTCCTCTTGGTGTAATGCTCCATTCGATTTCATAGTTAGCAAGAGTATATTTAGCAACATCTTCTGGATTTCCCGTTAAAACAACTTTGGTTTTATAAGTGCCAACATTTCTTGCCCATTCAACATATTCCACTGTTGTAACATATTGTAGACCAACACCGTCACCAGGGATTACTTTAGCACTAACAATGTTTGCCGTCATGTTAGTTGTTGGAGCATAAATATCTCCACCGGTATATTCATGTGTAAGTGTTTCTGACCACACAACGCTATAAACATAAGGATTAATTTCCCATGCAAAAGTCGGGTCAACAGGAATTGTATAGTTTGCGTTGGAACCAGTTGAACCGATTGAAGTTATATTCGCAACATAATCACCTTTAATCGATGCAGAGTGACCATTAGTAATAATTATATTATAATTGAACGAAGCAATATCACTCACAAAAATATTTGTGAATTTCACATAAATGTTTTTAATTTCTGGACCATGGAAAAATGAATTAGAGGTATATGGATTTTCTCTATCCACATCTGTATACCAACTAGCAATAAGCGGAAATTTAGTGATTTCCCACTCAAATGCACTATTACTGCTACCATCATAAAGCCTTATGTCATAGTTTGATACTTTTGCAGTATTATCACTAAATATGGCGGTTGCATTATATGTGTTTGCATCTTTTTTTAAATTATCTTCATAATTAATTGTAAACGCTTCACCTGATTCTAATTCATAACCGCTTACATTAAATTTAACTATTATACCTTGATTATCGTTATTATAAACAAATGGATTGTTATAAGCAGTTGTTCCATCTAAGTAATACCAGCGATATCTTACTTCTTTTCTTTGAATAGACCAATTCAATTCATAATAAGAATTGTTTGATGCATCAAATTCATAGTTGATATCGGTAAGCATTGCTACTGCGACATAGTTATTAGTATCAATAAAACTATTATTGTTATATGTCAACTTGTTTTTCAAAGTGTTTTCAACACCTGTGCCAAATGCAACACCGTCAGTTCTTGCAAGAGAAGTGGCAACAACTGTATGATTATTGCTATTATAAACAAAAGAAGAAAAATCCGTCCATTCACTAACTTTAATCTTTGCTTTATCAATAACTAAATTAATGGAGAAATTATTAAATATTGAATTATCTAATTCATAGTTTGAGGCAGCATCACCTGCGAAAGAGGAGGAAACATATAAAACATAACTTGCTGAATTTGTTCCACTTCCCACAACCGTAACTCTTAAATCTTCTGTTATTGCCGTTCCATCAAGTAAACCAAGAACTGCAGAAACCGTTCTCGGTGAGCCGTTATATGTATAATGATGTGTTGTTTGTCCATCACTTGGAATAGTAATTTCTGTTTCACCTTCTGCAATCCAATGAGAAACTTTTACTTTTGCTTTTATAATATTCCAAACAATGGAAGAAGCGGCAGGAAGTTGATAGTTTGATGCATGATCGCCTGTTAAACTCGCAACTGAGGTACTATATGTACCCACGGCTTTATAATCACTAAACTGCCCACTTAATACATAGTTAACATTATCACCTGCAATATTAGTAAAGGTCGGTTTTGCGGAAAATGTGCTATCTGCATTATATTCAGGATTTGATTCTTCAGATAACC
>CALNBM010000008.1 GCA_937874195.1 uncultured Clostridia bacterium
GCTGTGGAGGAAGATGGAAACCTACCTTATCCTAGGCACGGGATTGGTTTCCAAAAGAAAAATTATGGGATAGATTTGGTTGGGCAGCTCCCATTGGCCAATAATCCTCGTCTTACAGTCGCATTGTTAGATTCGCATGGAGAATGGCGAAAATATGATGATGTTAGCTCTGAGCTTGGTCTAGTGCCGGATTGGGAATACTTAGGAGAACAAAATGGTAAGGCATTAAAAGTTGTTTTAGAGGATCTTCAATTGGGGAAAGTAAATCTAACAGGTAAATATCATTTTGTCGAACCGGATTTTCAATGGATTGCTGTTCGAGATAGACGGTACGCCTACACGCATACATTTTTCGTTTGGGGTCCAGATACCACTTCGGTCCGTGCCACCCTAGATGAGGATTTCTATTTGCGCAGGCCTGAAAAGAAAGAGGTATATGTCAGCGATATAGATACCTATCTCGGGGTGCAAGCAGGTGAAATAAAGTTAGGCATGCCGTTACCAATGAAAAAGACGCAGTTTGAGATCGACTTAGCATGGGTTAAAAATTTAGGAGCCGAGGAAGTTTATCTTGATCCGGATACATGGAATGAGATTAGAGGGAATTACCGTCAGGCTAAGGCAAACTTAGCTATCCCATATACTCCCGATACCACAATAAATATTGCAGCTTACGGAAGAGATTATTTGCAAGGGCAGGATTACAGGGAAGAAGGACAAATTGGCTGGACCACGGTTCTTAAACCAGAATTAAATCTTGATGGGAATTTTGGAATCGTGAAGCGTTATCAAGACGAAGAAGGGCTGGGAATTGGACGAAAGGGAGATATATCCCTTAAAGGAAAGCTTAGCGATGATATTATATTTGAGAGTTCTGTAGACTATCGAGCCGGAAATTATGATTATAACTTACTTAGGGCAACTAGGGATAGTGTTTTGGCAGATTATTATTCTTATTTAAGCTTTAAGAATTACCTGGAGATTAGTCGTACAATCCAGCTGGGAAACCTATATGTTGATACAGTAGCTGCTGGAGAACTTGTAAATTTCAAAACTGATTTTCCGAGCTTGTCTTCTGGAACTGCATTAATTGGTTATTTAGAAGAAAAGGCTTCACTTGGCAATGGCTTCGAATTGACATTAACTCAAATTGGGGTAAAAGGTCCTCAACAGGAAGGCTTTGCAAGTAATTTCATCAATAACTTAGCAAATTATCGTTTATCTTATTATTGGTATGGCGATGCAGACAACACACTTAATTTAGAGGTAACACAGCGTTATAGGAGTGGAACTGTCTTAACAAATTGTTATTTTAGCTTTATCTCTGAAATAGGAAAGCATTACTTGAAATTTGAGTATGGCCGTAAACCTAGGGAAACGCGTAATTACTTTGATTTTGATACATGTCAAGATTCTCGCTTTTATCCTGTAAAAGAACTTAAGGGACGACCATGGGCTTATTGGGGAGATAAATCAACTTTTTGTGATGAAACGAGTATTAATTATTATTCTTTGAGTTTAACAATGATCTTTTAATGTGATTGGGGAGTCCAAGAAAGATTAACCTAAAGAGTAGAAAAAGATGTGATTCATATTAGCTTTGGGGGCGGATTCTCCTTTTGAAGTAGCGGAGGGTTCGTCCCATTGTTTTATCGCGGTTTTTTGGGTGTTCAATTAAATCTCAAACCTGGAAGGAGAATATGAATGCCGCCTAAACTTGTGTTTAATAGAAATAATAATCCTATTGCAAGCAATAGAGCAAGTTTTGCAGACACCAGAAACGAAAATGCAACTATTGATAGAAATATAAACTCTGCTACTAGAAATGATAATATAACAACTGCTGGAACAAATATTGATAGAGCAGATTCAAAAGTTGATAGAACAAACCAAACAGTTGATAGAACTAATTTTAACAACGAAGTTAATAGAACTAATCGTAACAACGAAGTGGCTAAAAATGATATAAATAACACTGCTAACACAAACACCGCAGTAAACAGAAACGATAGAAACAACTTAAACAACGCAAATAATACCGATACTAGCGTTACAACCCAAAATATCGATAACAAAACAACAGTTGATAAGAATGTTAACGCAGGTCAAACTAACACAACAAACAATAAAACAAATGCATTAGACACCAGAAACGAAAATGCAACTATTGATAGTAATACAAATACAAGCACTGCAACAACAAATGATAATGATAAAACAGCAAATATAAATAAAGAAAGCGGACAACAAGATTCAGATAACGACAATAAATTTGAAATTACAGGCGAACTTCCAAATGGTTTTTACTATTATTCAGAAGAAAGTTTTTCACCAGATAATTTAGGATATAGTCCAAGATTTACCGCTGGTAACGATGCTGATACTGCAACCAGCCAACTAAACACATATTTGATGAAAGTTCAAAAACTTTATGCTATGACTTCGGATGCAATCGAAGCAAACACTTCATTATCATCTTATAAAAACACTGTAAATCAAAACATTGAAACCACTCGTAAATTAAATTCTGAGTTTAAAAAATTAAATCATGTTCCATCTAATTCTATAATCCAAGCATTAAATAATTATATTGGTGATATTAAAAATACAGCTAAAAAAATAAGCAGTGTGAATGGTGATTTAAATAATGAAGTAAATAACATAAGCCATAACACAAACTCAAATATTGCAACGAGTATAGATGTTATGAATAGTAATTATTTGAAACTTTTAAATCATATCGATGTTCGAATTACGTATCATAAAAATGCACTTGCAACTTTAGAGCAGGTTCAACAAATGTTACAAGAGGCCATCAATAATAATAATAATCTTGAACAACAACCTGAAATAGCAGACAATCTTCCAATTTTAGATACAAATAATAAAGAACAAAATAGTAATGAAATAGAAAACATTAATATAAATAAAGAAAGCGGAAAAGTTGAAAAAGAAAATAACAGACTTGATTTTACAAATAATCTTAATAGAAATATAAATAGAGATAATCTTAACAGAAATGTGAATACAAATAGAAGAAATGACAGTAGAGAAAACATAGATAACCTTGACAGAAATACAAGCACAAACAAAGAAAACATCAACACAGATAATACAGCAACAAATAACAGAACTAATGCAGATAACCAAACTGCATTTGGATTAATTAAAAACATAGATACTTATAAAAACAATGATAATCAAAATATAACAAACACTAGTCAAACAACGAACAATAACAATGCGAGTGTTGGTAGAAATACGAGTAATGATAGCGGTGTTGGTGTAGGTGGCGCTAATGCTGGAATTAACAATGGCGTAAATAATACTGGCGTAAATAATACTGGCGTAGGAACTAATGCTGGCGTAGGTGCTGGAATAAATAATGCAGGCGGAGTTGGCAACACTGGAATTGGTGGTGCTGGTGCTAATGCAGGTATCGGTGGAGTTGGTGGTGCTGGTGGAATGGGAGCATTTAATAATAATTTAGGAAAAAATAATCGTTTGCGAAATAGCGTTATTAATCAAAATAATTTAAACACCGATGGAAATATAAACAACGGCTCAAATTTCTTCTATGGTGAAAATGGAAATTTATATAATGCTAACAATTATCGTGGAATAAATGCAATGAATAATAAACGAATTAATAACCTGGATACTTATAACTACAATACTTTAATTGACACTATTAACAGAGGAACAGTAAATAACGGAATTAATAATTTAGCAATATCAACCACTTCTGCTTCTAAAGCAAATACTAATAATGACAGTGATGTTAAAATAGGAAATGAAAAAGAAGAAAACAAAATAACTAACACAAACACACAAAAAGATGTGAATACCCAAGTTAGAGATATGGCAAAAAAAGAAACGGCTAACACTGATTTAACTCACAGAATTCAATTATTAAATGAAGACGAAAATATAAAAGAACAAAAAGTTTCAATAGCATAATGGTGACACTTATGGATGACCGAATAAAGGAAAAATTAGAAAAATTAGTTGAGCCAAAAGTTAAATTTATATACGATGAAAATATTGTGGAAGATGAATTGGAACGATAAAAAAAATGGTAGAATAAAATTTTCTACCTTTTTTTATTTTTTTTCTATTACTGACTTTTTTATTGTCTCAATGATTTTATTTTCTAATCTACTAACTTGTACTTGCGATACTCCTAAAATTTCTGCAATTTCTTTTTGCGTTTTATCTCTAAAATATCGAAGTAATATTATTTTTTTATCTCTTTTGGGAAGAGTATTAACAATTTTCATAACTAAAAAAAGATCTAAATCTTCATCCATTGTTTTTTCCGGAATTTTTTCAATTAGCAGTTGTTTATTATCTCCATCTTCTTCACCTACTAGTGTGGATAAAGATAGCGGTCGAAAATTACTTTCCATTGCAAAAACAATCTCTTGAGATGATAAATTAAAGTGCTTGGAAATAACATCAACATTTGGAGTTTTAGCATGCTCACTAACATATCTTTCAATAAATTTATTAATTTGTATGTTTAAACTTTTAATACTACGCGAAACCTTAATAAAGCCGTTATCTCTTAGGTATCTTTTAACTTCGCCTGCAATCATAGGAACTGCATAAGTTGTGAATTTAACATTAAAACTTTCGTCAAAATTTGTGATTGCTTTTAAAAATCCAAGACTACCTAATTGATATAAATCTTCATACTCCACTCCTTTATCTTTATAGCGTTTTATAACGCTTTTAATAAGTGGAGAATTACACTCTATAAGAGTTTCTTTTGCGCTTGCATCATCTTTTTGTGCCCGCCTAACTAGCTCTAATGTTTCCGCTTGACTCATCATAATTAAACTCCAACAGCAATACTACACTCCCCTAACTGTTTAATGAGCGTTATTTTAGTGCCTTTTCCAATCTTTGATTCCACTATTACTTTATCCATAAAGCCTTCCATAACAGTGAAACCCATACCACTTCGCTCTTTATCTGCAAGGCTGGAATAAAAAGGTTCGCGTGCTTTTTCAATATCTGCAATTCCCACCCCGCTGTCAGTTATGGTTATGTAAACCTCGCTATTAGTTATTTTTGTGGTTATTTCGATATTTCCTTTTTCTTTTGGATAGGCATGCACAACACAGTTTGTTACTGCTTCACTTACTGCAGTTTTAATATCATTGATTTCGTCAATAGTTGGATTAACAGAAGCACAAAAACCCGCAACGCAAATCCGTGCAAAACTTTCGTTTTCGCTTATTGCTTTAAATTTTACCTTCATTTCATTTTGATAATTCATAATTCCTCCATTAACTAATTTTGGGCATTATTTCATACAAGCCCGACATTTTAAATATTCTTTCAATTTGACTGTTAGGATTGGATATATATATTGGAGTTTTTGAGTTTTTCAACTTTTTATATCTACCAATAAGCACACCAATTCCAGTGCTATCCATAAATTCCAACTCCGATAAATCAATTACTGCCTGCATAAACGAGTTGTTTAACAGCAATTCATCTAGCGCATTTCGTGTGTAATTTGCGGTATGTTCATCAAGTTCGCCGCAAAGTTTAATGATAATTGTGCCTTTTGATAATTTGTATTGAATTTCCATATTGCCCTCCAGTTGTTTATATTTTAGCACCCAGTATGTATTTTAAGGGCAAAAAAAACAAGCAAGTTTGTTAAACCATGCCTGTTTTTGTCGTATGATTCTAATTTAATTTTGATTTAATTAATGACTTTAAATTTTCAATATTTGTTTGTTTTATAACTGATATATAAATACTATCCTTATCTGAATCCTCTAACACAAAACCTGTTTTAAACTTATCGATTTTGTTATAAACTGTGATAATTGGTGCGGTTGCGCCTAATTTTTTTAGTAAATTAAGCGTTGTTTTCATTTGATTTTTATAATTTGGATGAGAGAAATCTACAACATGTAATAGCAAATTCGCATACACACATTCTTCTAAAGTACTGCCAAAAGCTTCGATAAATTCGTGTGGAAGGTTATTAATAAACCCTACAGTATCAATAAGCAAAATTTCTTTTCCATCACCTAACCATGTTTTTCTAGTAGTAGTTTCAAGAGTGGCAAAAAGTTCGTCTTTAACATATATTTCTTCTTTTGATAATAAATTTAAAAGGCTGCTTTTTCCGCTGTTTGTGTATCCAACAATAGCAACAATATTTTTTGAACCACCCATTCTTTGTTGTCTATTTGTGTTTCTATGTGAAACGAGTTTTTTTAATTCAACAGTCTTATTTTGAATTTCTTTTTCAATGATTCGTTTGTTTGTTTCAAGTTTCGTTTCTCCAGGACCTCGCATGCCCACTCCAGCACCATACTTATTATTGTTTTCCGAAAGTGCCCTAAGCCTGGGCAAGGAATACTTTAATTGCGCTAATTGAACTTGGAGTTTGCCCTCATTACTTTTTGCCCGACCGGCAAATATATCCAAAATTAACATACTTCTGTCAATAACATTCACTTCTAAATAGTTCGAAATATTTGAAATTTTACTGCCTAATAGTTCATTTTCAAAGATAACCAAATCAGCATTATTTTCTTCTGCTAATTTTTTTAACTCTTCAATTTTTCCTTGACCAATAAAAAATTTAGAATCTGGTGATTCTCGCTTTTGATATAGTTCGCCCACTACTTCAACGCCAGCAGTTGTGGCTAAACTTATTAATTCTTGTTTTACTTCGCCGAGTTGAATCTTATCTTTATTAAACTCCACAATAACAATAATTGCTCTGCGTTTTTTCTTTTCTAGCATTAAACTTCTCCTGTTATTCCTTTTAATGATTCATTAACTAAGTAAGCTTTGTTTAAAACATCTTCTGTGTTTATTTCTTCGCTTACAACTTGAGAAACCATGTTTACATTTCCGGCAACCGTTATAATTCTATTTGCAAGTGCAATAAAATATGGTTTATTTTCATTATCTAATAGAGACACCTTTTCAAAATAAAAGTCATATAAAAGATAAAAATAATCCTCTAATGTTTTTCCCACCGATTGAGAAGTGTTGGGGAAAATATGTGTAAATAAACTTAAATGCTCACTTTTTAAAAATAAAGAAAATATATAACAACCTATATCTTCAACATTTACCATAGTATTATTTAAATTTTCACATGCTAATTGAAATGCTAGTGAAACATTATTATTTTTTATCATGGCTTTTGCATACATGTTTTTATAATAATTATCTTCATTAATCAACATGCTTTTAATAAGAGGGGTTAAACTTGATTGGGCATTCTTTTGATTCAACTGCACAATATAATCATTATATTTATTATGATTAAAAAATTCTTTTGAATAGTTTATAATCAATCCAGTATCATTGTTTTCAATGGATAAATCTAACGCTAATGCTAAAGAATTTATATCATTAGACCTGTTATAGTCCGTATAATAAAGTTTGCTTGATAAGTTTACTTGACCTAATTTATATAAAAATTGTGCAGAAGTTTTTGGAAATATCAAAACAAATAAAAATGAAAAAAGCGTCGTGCAAATAAGCATTATTAGAAGCGTTAAAGATATAGTTTGAATAATTTTATTAGTGCTCATATTTTATATATTATACAAGTAATCTGGGTTTTTTCCAACAAATAGTAGTGTTTTTTAATCGAAATTTAAAAATTACCTCTTTTCAAACCAAATTTGTTGTGATATACTATAAGCCAAATGTATTAACCCTTACCAAATAAATTAAGAGGCTATTTTAAGTTTTATGAGTGTTTTGTTAGCTAACATAATAAACATTTTCATACCAGTTTTTGTTTTACTTTTACTATTTGCAATAACATGTGCAATTCTTGTTTTGGCGGCGGAAAATGATATTGAATCGGATAAATATTTAAAAGCACGAGGAAAAAACACAAGTTTACCATTATGTTCATCCAACATATTTGACACTTACTGTGAAAATGAAAAATGTTGCGAAAATGTTTATAAATTTATCAATATGTTATATGAAATATTTCCAAACGATTTTATTATAGTACCCAATGTGAGTTTAAAAAAATTTATTGAAAACTATTCATCGCTTGATAATTTTAATAAGGATGTAATAAATAAAACAGTAGATTTGGGGATATTTTATAAAAATCGCCAACCACTCGTGATGATAGACTTAATTGATAAAAACTCTAAAAACGAAAGCATGCAAAAATTCACTAAGGATATTGCAAAAGCATTAAGCTCACTTAACATACCCGTTGCAGAAGTTGTGATTGAAAAAAGTTTCGACTTACTTAAACTTAAAACCGAACTGTTAAAACTAATGCCAAAACATATAATGAAAAAATATTTATAATTTTTTTAAAATTCATTAAAACTAAAATTATAGATATTTTTTTATTATCTCTTTTAATTGATTCATTATAATATTATTCTTTTCCCCTGTTTCACTTTCTACCATAACTCTGCAAATAGGTTCTGTCCCACTTGGTCGTACAACAATTCTTGCAACATTTTCATATTTTAATTTTATATCGTCAATCTCAGCCATAAGTTTACTATTTGAATCAAGTTGATTTAATAAATTGTCGGTAATATCTATTTTTTCGTTACTTTGCGAAAATTTAGTAAATTCATCTAAAATTATATCAATATTTCCGTTATAATGCTTAAAAATTTTTGTGAAGATAACACTATTTAATAATGCGTCACAGGATGAATTAACATCAAGATTACAAAAATGCCCACTCGGTTCACCACCTAACTGCAAGTTGTTTTCATAAATGTGATTTATAACATTTTTATCTCCCACATCCACACGAATAAGCTTTACTCCTAATTTATTTAATGCTTTTTCCAGCCCGCCATTAGTCATAACAGTGCCCACCATTATTGGCTTTTTAAAATAATTATTTTCCGTATAAAATTTAGCAAAAACATAAAGAAGATCATCGCCATCAAGCACTTTGCCGTGTTTTAACACCACTCTTAATCTGTCAGCATCTCCATCAAAGGCAAATCCTATATCGCACGAATTATCCAAAACACATTTAACTATATTTTCCACATGTTCTGCACCGCAACCACCATTTATTACGCCATTTTTATCACTACCAACCGCAATAACATTCGCACAAAGTTGAGTGTAAACAAGCGGACCATAATAGTAGTTTGCCCCGTTCGCACTATCCACTGCTATCGTTAAATTTTCAAAATTACTGGCATTTTTATAAACATTATCTAAATAGCTATCAACTAAACTCTCATCAAAGATAATCTTACCTTTATCAGTTGAAGATGAATCAATATTTAATTTATAATTTTTTTCTAATTTTTTTTCTTCACTATCTGAAAGTTTTAATCCTTTGTTATTAAAAATTTTAATTCCATTATAATTTGCAGGACTATGCGATGCAGTTATCATTATCCCAAACGAATAAATTGAATCCTTAACCAAATAAGATACACAACCGGTTGGAGCAATACCGACAACAAAACAATCAATTCCAGAGTTTGATAAAACGCCTAGCAAAGCATGAAGAATACAGTCTCCACTTTGTCTTGTGTCTTTAGCCAGTAATACTTTCTTTTCTAAACCCTCATCAATTATGTATTTTGCGAGCGATTTTCCAACTTTATTAATAAGATCATGCGTAATAAAAGTGTTTACTATTCCCCTTATTCCATCTGTTCCAAATAACTTCATATTCTCTCCTTCATAACACTATATCTTTAGTTTTTATGAAATTTTGGATTTTTTTGTGTTTTTATTAGTCTATTATTTAAAGTTTATTTTCTTTATTAAAGTTAAAAACTATAAAAATAGCATAAAAAAATAGATTCAGGCAATTTTTATCTGTTTTTTTATTGCTTAATTGTTTATATAATGACTAGCTTTTGTTCCTGCTATCGCGCCATCTCCGCAGGCAGTAATAATTTGTCGCAGGCTTTTAACTCTTATATCACCCGCTGCAAAAACACCATCAACACTAGTATGCATATCTTCATCTGTTATGATATATCCATGTTTATCGAGTGTTATTTGATTTTTTATTATATCAGTGTCTGGTTTTCTGCCAATAGAAATAAACATTCCTTTACACTCTATTTCCTTTATCTCATTTGTTTTAACATTTGAGATGATTATTTTTTCTAAACTGCTATCGCCTACTATTTCTTTAACAACATGCCCATGATAAACTTTAATAATATCGCTTTTTTTCATAAAAAGATTTAGTTCTTCTTCTAAAATTTTATCACATGTGAATTTATCTAAATTGTTTACCAGTATAATCGATTTTGCAATAGGACTTAAATAAATCGCTTCTCCAACAGCACTATTTCCACCACCAACAATAACAACTTTTTCATTTTTATAAAACGCACCATCACAAACAGCGCAGTATGCAACGCCAGAGCCAGTTAATCTATCTTCATTATCTAAACTCAGTTTCCTAGCTCCTGCACCCATTGCTAATATTATAGATTTTGCAAAAAACTTCTCAGTTGATACTTCCACCCATTTTTCTTCTAAGTTTACCGCTTTAACTTCATCATAACAAATTTTTACTCCAAGCTTCTCCACTTGTTCATGCATTTTCATTGCTAAATCCATGCCAGAGATTGATAAAAACCCCGGAAAGTTTTGAACATTGTAAGCAAGCGAAGCTTGTCCGCCTAGCATTTGATATTCAACAACCAAAACTTTTGCACCACTTCTTGCAGCATAAATCGCAGCGGTTAATCCTGCTGGTCCTGCTCCAATTATAATAATATCGTATTTTTTTTCCACTTTAATTTACTCCTATTAATTGATTTAATTTTGTTAAAATTTCTAATTTTCCTAAATTACTAATTGAACTTGATAAAAATATATCATCCTTTCCCATGGAAAGGACTTTTGCAATATTGTTTTTAATGCTAAATTGTTTAGATTTTGGAATTTTATCACACTTAGTTGCTATAATTATGAATGGGATATTATAAAAACTTAAATAATTTAACATTTGTTTATCGCTATCAAAGGGTTCGTGCCTACCATCTACTAATAAACATATACATTTTAAATTTGTGTTGGAAATTAAAAATGGCTCAATTAAAACATGCCAATCTGCACTTTCTAACTTATTACCTTTTTGAAAACCATAACCCGGCAAATCAACAAAATAAAAATTTTTATTAATTAAAAAATAATTTATTAGTCGAGTTCTTCCCGGAGTACTGCTTGTTTTAGCAAGTTTATTATTATTCACCAAATAGTTCAATAACGAACTTTTTCCAACATTACTCCTGCCAACAAACGCAACTTGTGGCAAATTGTCGTTTATAATGTCATTAGCGTGTGCAATACTTTTTATAAAAGTTGAACTAGTTATTTTCATTTATTTTCCTTATAATCAATATTTATTATGATACCATAAAACTGAATTATTAAAAACTTTTTTGCCTTTATTAATACATGTATTAATAAGTTAAAAATAATTCATCATACTATACTTTTAATAGAAATAGTTAATAAAATACATGTGTCAAATGTGTTTTTTTTAAGTATATTTTAAATCCAATAAAAAATTTTGCATCATTTATTTATAAGTGATAAATTAAAACAACTGTCAACTTTTACAACCATTGATTTAATTGGTTCATTATTTGTAAGATTAATTAATTTATGCAAAAGTTTGAGCACTTTCGTGCTCGTTAAATTCGAATTTCACTACTATGCAATGTAATTAAAAATCGACAATTTTTACTACTATGCAAAGTATTAAAAAACTCATATTTTCTTAATTTTTCGACAAAAAAATCGCTTATTAATAAATAGCGATTTTTTTAAAAATTATTAATTACTTAACAATTGTGCTTACAACACCTGAGCCAACAGTTCTTCCGCCTTCACGAATAGCGAAACGAAGTCCTTGTTCGATAGCGATAGGAGTGATTAATTTAATAGTCATTCTAACATTATCACCAGGCATAACCATTTCAACACCTTGTGGAAGTTCGATTGTTCCTGTCACATCAGTTGTTCTAAAATAGAATTGTGGTCTATAACCATTAAAGAATGGAGTATGACGACCGCCTTCTTCTTTCTTTAACACATAAACTCCAGCTGTAAGTTCTGTATGAGGAGTAATTGAACCCGGTTTAGCAAGAACTTGACCTCTTTGGATATCTGTTCTTTGAACACCACGAAGTAGTATTCCAACATTATCACCGGCAACTGCTGAGTCTAGCATCTTTCTAAACATTTCAACACCAGTTACAACTGATTGTAGTTTAGAATTCATACCAACAATATCAACAGTGTCGCCAACTTTAATTGTTCCTCTTTCTAGTCTGCCAGTTGCAACAGTTCCACGACCTGTGATTGTGAAAACATCTTCAATAGGAAGTAAGAAAGGTTTTTCGGTTTCTCTAACTGGTTCTGGAATATAAGTGTCTAATGCTTCAATTAATTCGTGAATACATTTGCAGTCTTCACTATCAATATTACCTGCTTTAGCAGCTTCTAATGCTTTTAATGCAGAACCTTTAATGATTGGAGTTTTGTCGCCTGGGAATCCATATTCGCTAAGAGTGTCACGAATTTCCATTTCAACTAAGTCGATAAGTTCAGCGTCGTTAACTTGGTCTGTTTTGTTCATGAAAACTGTTATATAAGGAACGCCAACTTGACGAGCAAGAAGAATATGTTCTTTTGTTTGAGGCATTGGTCCATCAGTTGCAGCAACTACTAGAATTGCTCCGTCCATTTGAGCCGCACCTGTAATCATGTTTTTAACATAGTCCGCGTGGCCTGGGCAGTCAACGTGAGCGTAGTGACGAATTTTACTTTCGTATTCTACGTGAGAGGAGTTGATGGTGATACCTCTTTGTTTTTCTTCTGGTGCTTTATCAATAGAAGAATAATCCATTGCTAATGCTTGACCCATCTTTGCAAGAGTCATAGTGATAGCGGCAGTTAATGTAGTTTTGCCGTGGTCAACGTGGCCAATGGTACCAACGTTAACGTGTGGTTTAGTTCTTTCAAACTTTGCTTTTGCCATTTTTAAATCTCCTTTAATGATTTTAAAATAATTATTTTTTTTCGCCAACAATTTTATCAGCGACATGTTTTGGAACTTCAGCATAATGTGAAAATTCCATATTAAAAGTACCTCTGCCTTGTGTTAGTCCGCGAAGGTCGGTAGCATAACCAAACATCTCCGCAAGTGGGATTTGGGCATCGATAACTTGTAATCCATTTCTCATTGTTGTGCCATTAAGCATTCCACGACGACGGTTAATATTTCCCATAACATCGCCTAAATACTCATCTGGCATCTCAACTTCAACTTTCATTACCGGTTCAAGCAAAATTGGATTTGCTTTTTTAACACCTTCTTTAAATGCAAGTGATGCTGCAATTTTGAACGCTAATTCCGAAGAGTCAACATCGTGGAACGAACCGTCAAATAATGTGGCCATAAAGTCTACTGTTTCATATCCTGCTAATACTCCATTTTGCATTGCATCTTTAATTCCCGCATCAACCGCCGGAATATATTCTTTAGGAATTGTTCCACCAACAATTTTATTAACGAATTTATATCCTTCCGCTGGTTTAAGAGGAGCGAATCTTACCCAAACATGCCCATATTGACCATGTCCACCTGATTGTTTAATATACTTACCTTCAACTTCCACTTCTTTAGTGATAGTTTCTTTAAATGCAACTTGTGGTGCACCCACATTTGCTTCAACTTTAAATTCTCTGAGCAATCTATCAATAATGATTTCAAGGTGAAGTTCGCCCATACCTGCAATAATTGTTTGACCTGTTTCCTTATCGGTGTATGTTTTAAAGGTTGGGTCCTCTTCTGCTAGTTTTACTAGTGCTAGAATCATTTTTTCTTGGCTTAATTTTGTTTTAGGTTCAATAGCAACCCTGATAACAGGATCTGGGAAATCCATACTTTCTAAAAGTACTGGATTTGCTTGGTCGCATAATGTTTCACCAGTAGTTGTGTCTTTTAATCCAACTATAGCAACAATTTCACCTGCATAAGCATCTGCAATTTCTTCTCTATTATTAGAGTGCATTCTAAGGATTCTGCCTACTCTTTCTTTAATACCTTTTGAACTATTGTATACATAACTTCCAGATTCAAGTTTACCTGAATATATTCTAAAAAAAGTAAGTCGGCCCACATAAGGGTCTGTCATAACTTTAAATGCAAGGCCCGACATAGGTTCACTATCTGAGCTATGACGAACAACTTCTTCATTTGAATTAGGTTTTGTTCCTCTGATAGCAGCAATTTCAGTTGGTGATGGCATATAATCCACTATTGCATCAATTAATTTTTGAACGCCTTTGTTTTTAAAAGACGAACCGCAAATAACTGGATTGAACTTCATATCAATAGTGCCTTTACGAATACCTCTTTTTATTTCTTCAATAGATAATTCTTCGCCTGAAAAATATTTTTCTAACAATTCATCATCAATTTCAGCAACCGTTTCAATTAATTTATGACGAAATTTTTCTGCTTCTTCTTTATACTTTTCAGGTATATCAATAACTTTTTGTTGTTTACCTAAATCATCTTCATAGATGACTGCATTGTTTTCAACTAAGTCGATAATACCTTTGAATTCACTGCTTTCACCAATAGGCAGTTGTATAGGAAGAGGGTTTGCGCCTAGCCTATCTTTCATCATTTGAATAACTCTTAAAAAGTTTGCGTCGTTTATATCCATCTTATTAACATAAGCCATACGAGGCACTTTATATTTATCTGCTTGACGC
>CALNBM010000009.1 GCA_937874195.1 uncultured Clostridia bacterium
TATTAAATTACATTTTGTTGCAGGTCCTAACCCCAGTGATATTACTATAACTGGTTTGGGCTCTTACCCGTTCGCTCGCCACTACTGAGGTAATCGTTTTTTTACTTTCTTTTCCTTTGGATACTAAGATGGTTCAATTCTCCAAGTTCCCCTCATTATACTATGTGTTCATATAATGATACTGGTCAATTACTACCAGTGTGTTTCCACATTCGGATATCTACGGATCGAGGTCTATTTGCGACTCCCCGTAGCTTTTCGCAGCTTATCGCGTCCTTCATCGGCGTCTAGTGCCAAGGCATCCACCATACGCTCTTTTTCGCTTGATCGTATTTGTCGAATTCCTTGAATTTTTTAAAAATTCTTCCTAATTGTTTCTATTAATAATAATATTAATAGGTAAAATTTTGAATAAGCATAAATGCTTTTTCAAAACCTCTTTTTTTTTATAAGAATAAACGTTTGAACTTAAAATTAATTTAATTGCAAAAATTGCATTCGTGAATAAAAATTGTATTACTCTAGACTAAGGTTTAATTTGTTAAAATTAAACTTATCTTTATTTTTTACTCGTTATTAAATATTTGTTCAAATATTTTCTAAATATGCAGTTGTCAATGTACTCTTGTGTCTTAGCGGTCTGTTCCGCTAAACACATTACAACAACCTTATTTTTTTAGGTTGTGACGATAGTTTACCACGATAAAAGGCATATGTCAATCGTTTATTTTTAACTTTTTGCTATGTTTTTTAACTATTTTTCGCTGTTTTTGATACCACCCTCCCGCGTGTGCCAAAAGTTATTATATCTTTGTCATTTTTCATCAAAATACTTTGAAAAGTTAAGATTAAAATAATAAAGTAAACGATTTCATTATATGCGAAAGTCATGTATTTCTTGCATAATTTAATTTTTAGTTTGCCATTAATATTAATTATTTCTTATCACACGGCAAAAATCATGCCCAAATTATCCGCATAAAATTATTAGCTAAAATGTTACTTAGTTGTAAAAAATATAAAAAAACTTTCAGCTTATAAAGTCCGCAAGTAAAGTTTTAAAATTTAAGCAAAAGCCGTGCAAAACAATTAAAGTTGATTTCGTATTTAAACTATAATTAATAATATAATTAAATAAAAAACACCAACCATTTTTAAATTTAAGTTGGTGTTAAATTTAACTATTTTTTATCGCACGGCAAAAATTATGCCTAAATTAACCGCATAAAAATTATTAACTAAAAATATTACTTAGTTGTAAAAAATCCGCCGTGAACTTCTTTTGATTCGTGCACCATTATAAATGATTTTTCATCAATCGCAGTTACTGCATTTTTAACATCTTTCATAGACTTACTATGAATTTCCACAAATAACATAACTTTCTTTTCCGAAAATTCTGATTCTTTTACATTCACAACGGTTACAGCAAATCCCATATCGCGGAGTTGTTTGATAAGTGTTTCACTTTTCACACTTGTTACAATTTGCAGTTGAATTTTTGTTGGAATTAAAATTGTTGATAAGACACCGCCTATATAGGTGCCCACACCAAAACCAAATGCAAATGAAAGTGCAATAAAGATATTGCTTTCCACATCTAATGCTTCTTTAACAACTAAAAACCAGATAGTGGCTTCCACCACACCTATAACAGCAGCAATTAAAGATTTACCTTTCACATTATTAACAGTTCTTATTGTTGCAAGCGTTACATCAATAATTCTTGCAAAGAAAACTTTTAAACATAAAAATAATATCGCTTCCATATTTTATACCTCTCTTTATTTTAACATATTGATTATAAACTAATCACTCAAAAATTCAAACTGAAAAATAATATACTAAAAAGTCCATAACATTTTATATATTAAATAATAGAATTAATGTGTGATAATTTAAATTATTTATATTTACAACCAAGTACTAGCAATGGTTGGATTCTTAGCTTTCTTTATTTTATCTGCCATTTCAATGATTTTATTAAACCTATGATTAAGACCACTTTTTGATATTTCATATTTATACAACTTACGAATAGTATCTAAACTTTCATCGGGATTAGCAAGTCGCACTAAACAAAGTTCCATAAGTTCTTCATTTAAACTTTCTAACCCTGTTTCTTCTTGAATAATTTTTATTGCATTTAATTGTTTCACGCTTGCCTTAACAGTTTTAGATAAGTTTGCATTAATGCAATTAGTTTGACGATTAACGCTATTTCTTAAATCTCTAATTGCCGCCTCATTTTGAAGGGCAAGCACTGCCTTACTTGCACCTACGAGTGCTAACACATCACATATTAATTGATATTCTTTGATATAAACCAGCGGACTTCCTTTTCGAACAGTGGATTTTGCTGATATTCCAAATTCGCCCAGTAATTTAATGAAATCTTTAACTATGTTATTAAAACTAAAAACAAACTCTAAATGATATCCGCTACTGCTTTTTTCAATATTTTCATAGTTTTTAATAATAATGTTGCTCGTTGCTGTGGCAACAAACGCCCCCATTATAAAATGTTTTTTGCAACAATCATCTGCTATAATATAATTTGCTATACCTTTTTTATTATCTACAAAACTTTCTTTTTCAACAATATCTAAATCCAAAAGTAATCTGTCTGTAATGGAACTAGGAATGGTTATTCTATATCTAATGTTTTTAGAAACACCTACTTCATCTACACTCTCTAATTCACAGTAAACACCATAATATTGATGTACAATTTCGTCCACTTTATTAAACAAAGGCTCTAACTCTGTGAAAATCTCCACAATGCGTTTCTTGTTTTCATCATAATTTATTTGTCCCGCACATTTTATAATCGCACTTAAAAATGCTATCGAACAACAATCGTTGTCAATACTACTATTTATTACTTCAATTCTTGCGTCTGATGCAAACGACATAAAATATCTATTCCTTTTCTTTTCTAATTTAACCAATATGAAAGGCGAGTAAAAAAATTTATAAATAATAAGATTGTATACTAATTTTATAACTTAGTGCGGAAAATAAATATTTACATACTGTATTCACGAAATAAATAGATGCCACCATGAACACAACAAAAATTTATGAATTTTGAAGAATATACTAATAATTTTGCATTATTTAATACTTCACGCCTAAAACCAAATATTAATTTCTATTTTTTATTAAGTTCAATAAGTTTATTCCAATTCATCATTTGACTTTCGGGAATATTGTATTTTAGCATAAAATTAACGCCTTTATAATTTTCGCCAATATCTTCTGCGCTATGAGCATCCGAATTTGCCACGAATTTAACTCCCATTTCCACCATTTTTTTTACTTCGTAAGGCGTGAACCAATTTTGCTTTCTATTAAATTCAACTAGCACATTATTTTTAAGAGCAGCCTCCGCAAGTTTAAGAACATCCACTTTCCCAACATAGCCTAGATGCGCTAATATATCCACCTTATTTTTTTTCATTGCTTTAATATACGCATCTGTGTTTCTTTGAATTTGTTTTTTGGAATTCCAACTCATTTTTAAATGCCTTAAAAAATTTTTCCACGATGTGCATGTTTTATGATAACCTAGCACCACAATATCTAACTGTTCTTGCTCATCTTTGCTTAAATCAATATCGCCATCTTCGTTTAGCAAATTTGCTTCCATACCAAAAAGAATATTAATTGATGGATATTGTTTTCGCAATCTTTCCACTTCATTTTTAATTTCAACAAACTGACCTTTTTTAATGCCGTTTAAATTAGTGTAACTATGCTCAGTTACTGCAATTTCTTTTAAACCCTTTTGAATGGCTATTAAAATATTTTCTTCTAAGGTGTTGCGAGCATCCTTCGAAAACACACTATGAGTGTGATAATCTGCAATAATCATTTTTTCCTTTATATTTATATATAATAATTATATTTAGTATAATATCATATTAATATTAATTAATCAAATTAATAAATAAATCAAAATCTAATATTTTTTATTAGTTTTTCATAAGCATTCTCATGCTCAACTCCTGCACAATCAATAAAGCGATAATGAAGTAAATTCTATGATGCGGAGTTGCCATGTTTTAATTATAACAAATATTAGAAACCTCGATTTTTCTTTGACTTTATTTTTTATATTTGTTATAATATTTTTATAAATTACACTACGAGTTCAAATAATGTGATTTATCCTAAGTTTTAAGGTTCGCGGAACCACAAAAGCACCCTCAAAATGGGTGCTTTTTTGTAAAAATTTGATTTATTTATTTATTAAATTTTCATTAAATTATTACTATTCATTTTTTAAATCAATACCTTGACTAATGCAAAACGAAAAGTGGAATAACAATATATTTTTATAATAGTATGTCTATAAATTATAAAATTATTGTTAAAGCAAAAATCTTCGCAATTAAACTTACAAACTTTAAATATTGTTGTTTTTATTTAAATCAAAGTACGATAGTGATTTTATAACAAATTAATTCATAGAAATATTTACGCGTAAATATCCCTTAAATAACTTACTATAAATTCTTGCAAATTGCCATTCATAACAGATTGCAAGTCGCTTGTTTCATAGCCTGTACGAAGATCTTTAACAAGTGTGTATGGGCAGAACACATAGTTTCTTATTTGACTTCCCCATTCAATCTTTTTAGCGTCGCCTTTTATACTGGCTGCTTTTTCTAGTTGTTTTTGCAGTTCCAAAGCAACCAGTTTTCCGACAAGCACCTTTTTAGCTGTTTCACGGTTTTGCAACTGCGACCTTTCGTTTTGGCAAGTTACAACAATTCCTGTTGGTAAGTGAGTTATTCTTATTGCACTATCGGTGGTGTTAACATGTTGCCCACCAGCACCGCTCGCTCGATATGTGTCAATTTTTAAATCTGCTTCCTTTAATTTCACAGATATGTCTTCATCAATTTCCGGCATAACTTCAACTGAGGCAAATGAAGTGTGGCGCCGTTTGTTTGAATCAAATGGACTAATTCTAACCAATCTGTGAACGCCTGTTTCACCTTTTAAATAGCCATAAGCAAACTTACCGCTTACAATGAATGTGATACTTTTATAACCTGCGCCGTCACCATCTAAACTATCTATAACTCGAAATTTATAACCATTTTTATCAGCGTAAGATAAATACATATTATATAACATACTCACCCAATCGCATGATTCCGTTCCGCCCGCACCACTGTGAATTTTTATTATTGCATTTCGGTTATCATACTGTCCGTTTAACAGCGTTTCAATGAAAAAATTTTGAACTTTCTTGTGCAACTTTTTTAGTTCACTATTTAACTGTACCGCTAAACCTTCGTCACTTTCTTCTTCAGCGATTATAATGAGTTCCTCCATATCTGCTATTGAACTATTAAGGTGATTAAAAGTTTGCTTTTTTTCAGTTAACATTTTTAGTTCACTGTTCACTTTTTGCAATTTTTTAATATCTTTATAAATATTAAAATTTTCACTTTCTTTTGTAAGTAGAAGGATATCCTGCTCTAACTTGGCGTAGTCAAAGACACTCCAATATTATTTTGAAGTTATCTTTAATTTCGCCGAATAATTCTTTTTCACGATTTAATATTAACATTATTCCCTCTATGTGAAATTACTCTTTATTCATACAACAATGTTTGTATTTTTTACCACTTCCGCACGGACAACTAACATTTCTTCCAACAGAAGCAGTTTTCTTTTTAATAGGCGCCCTGCTCTCACTCGAATTAGTAGTTAGTTCGTTTGGTTTAATTGCAGGTTTAACCGGTTCAACTTTTTGAACATTGACTTTAAAGTTAAGCAAAAACATTGCAACTTCTTCTCTTATTCGCTCCACCATTCTTTCAAACATTTCCGAACTTTCTTGTTTGTATGCAATTACCGGATCATGATTTCCGTAAGCGCGCAATCCAATTTCATTTCTTAATATTTCCATATAATCAATATGATCCATCCATAAAGTGTCCACCACTCTTAGTAAGATATTTCTCTCTATTTCTAAATGATTCAATCCATATTGTTTGATACTACTGCATTTTTCTTCATATATCTTAATTGCTTCTTGCGCAACTAAATCCGCCACTTCTTCTTCACTTAAATCTTCCACTAAATTTTCTGTTAAATAATTATAGTTCTCAGGAAGTATTCTGTTATTTAAAAGCGAGTTAGCTGCATCTAAATCCCATTCATCGTATGCCTTATTTTCGTCAATCACTGAGTATATTGTGTTTTTAGCTAACTCGTTTATCATGTCTATAACTTCATTATGAAGATTAGCACCCTCTAACACTCGATTTCTTTCAGTATAAATTGTTTCTCGTTGAGTGTTATTAACATCATCAAATTTCAAAACTGACGCTCGTGCGCTAAAATTAAAAGCTTCAATTCGCCGTTGTGCACTTTCAATTTGTTTAGATAAAATTTTGGATTGAAAGTCTGAAATATTAAACATTCTAAAAATGCCTTGCATTTTATCTGCGCCAAATCTTCTCATTAAATCGTCTTCTAAACTAACTAAAAACACACTGCTTCCCGGGTCTCCCTGCCTGCCTGATCGCCCTCTTAACTGATTATCTATTCGCCTGCTTTCATGGCGTTCCGTACCTACTATATGCAATCCCCCCAGCGTTACAACTTCTTTTTTCTCTTTATCACACTTCTCTTTAAACTGTGCTAAAAATTGCTTATACTCATTTCTTGCTTTTTCTAATTCCTTATTTTCCGTTGGCAAAAAAGAAGTGGAAAAACCAATCTGCTCTTCTGTGAATCCCTTCTCACGCATTTTTTGTTTTGCCATAAATTCAGGATTACCGCCTAACATTATATCCGTTCCTCTACCAGCCATGTTAGTTGCTATTGTAACTTGTCCAAGTTTTCCCGCTTGTGCTATTATCTCACTTTCTTTTTGGTGATTTTTAGCGTTTAACACATTGTGTGGGATTCCCTGCTTTTTAAGTAAACTTGAATAAAGTTCACTTTTTTCAATGGTTACTGTACCCACTAAAATCGGCCTATTTTTTTCATGAATCATTTTAACTTCTTCCACAAATGATTTATGCTTTGCCGCTTCTGTCTGATATATCTTATCAGGAAAATCTTTTCGCCTGATAGGCAAGTTTGTTGGCACAATCACAACATCCAGATTATAGATTTTGTTAAACTCTATTTCTTCAGTTTTTGCTGTACCTGTCATACCACTAAGTTTTGTGTATTGCCTAAAAAAGTTTTGAAAAGTTATAGTGGCAAGCGTTTTGTTTTCATCTCGAATTTCCACGCCTTCTTTTGCTTCAATCGCTTGATGCAAGCCGTTAGAATATTTTCTGCCTTCCATAAGCCTGCCAGTAAACTCGTCTACTATTATAATCTCGCCTTTATCAATGATATAATTATCATCTCGTCTCATAATAAACTGTGCTTTAATAGCATTATTTATATGATGGTTTAACTCAATGTTATCAATATCACTTAAATTTTCCACACCAAAAAAACTTTCTGCTTTTGCAATTCCGTTTTCCACTAACCTAACCGCGCGTTCTTTTTCATCTATTTCATAATCGCCTTGCCTCAAACTTTTAGCAAATTTAGCAGCTGTTTTATAAGTTTCATTACTTTTCATTCCTCTGCCACTAATAATAAGCGGAGTTCTTGCTTCGTCAATTAAAATACTATCCACCTCATCCACAATAGCAAAATGATAGCCACGGCATACTTTATCTTCCAACCTGTGTTGCATGTTATCACGAAGATAATCAAAGCCCAGTTCATTATTTGTGCAGTAAGTAACATCGCAGGCATAGGCTTTCCTTTTTTCATTAGCATCCATATTATGAAGGGAAACGCCTACCGTTAATCCTAAAAACCGCAAAATTTTTCCCATCCACTCTGCGTCACGCCCTGCTAGGTATTCGTTAACGGTCACAATATGCACACCTTTTCCTTCAAGCGCAACCAAGTAGGCTGCAATAGTTCCCATTAATGTTTTACCTTCACCAGTTTTTAGTTCTGCAATTCGACCCTGGAAAAGAGCAATCGCACCCATTATTTGAACATGAAAGGCAGTTTGACCGATAATGCGTTGTCCTGCTTCTCTAGCACATGCAAAAGCATCGGGCAAAATACTTGCAACTGTGTTACCATTTGCCAATTTGTCTTTTAATATATTAGTTGTGTTTTGTAAGTCTTCATCAGTTAAATTTTGGTAGTACTCTTTCTTTTCTTCCACTTTTTTTGCGATTTTTTCAATTTTATCTAAACTTCTTGCATTGTCAGATTTAAAAACACTTAATAAACTCATTACTTATCCTTTAAAATAGCATATAAAAAAACTATACGCTTAAATTGATTGCTTATGCGTATAGTTTACACTAAAAGTGCGTTTTTTTCAAATCATATTGTGCGAAATTTAAGGGATTATAAAATTAAATGAAAATTAGAATTTTAAACTTCCCAGTATAAACTTGGGTATCCTTTTCCGGCATTTTTAAAGATATATAATCCAATATTTGAGTTTAAGGCAAGTACGCAATCATCAACACTGTTTCGGTTTATCACGCCTCCAGGAGTACTTCCTGAACCAACAATTTTAGTAATAGATGTTGTTGGATTTGGATAATAAATGTGTTGTGTCACACCCGATATGAAACTTCCATAAACTATTCCCACCTTTACTCCGCCGTTATTGTTTGTTGCCAAATAACTAATAAAGTTTACATAACCATATTCAAGATAATTATTTATAGACTTAGTGAGCCCAACAAGTCCGCCACCAAAACAATCAAATCCAAGACTAACTTCTCTAATTTCACTACGCACAATCGCATAACTTCTTGATATATTAGATGAGCTTTCCGCTTTAACTTCTGCAAGTGCAGTAATTCCACCAAAATAGCAGTTGCCATCAAAGTTTGTTGCGTTAACTATTAATCGACCGTTAAAGAAACATTCAAATATAATGCTATAGTTTGTGGCAACAATTCCTCCCACCGTTGTCCCGCTTAACGATTGTTCTGTTAAAGTCACACCCGACATTGCTATCCTATTAAAGTTGCTAACCGCTATTCCACCAGTAAAAGTTTGTCGACCGTTGTTTTCTTTTATGCCAACTGAACTTAAACAATTTATTATTTGTCCATAATTTTCAAATGTTATAGCGCCCAAATGATTACTATAAATTGTTTCAGTACTGCCATCAGCAATTAATGTACCTGTAACTATAACACTTTGAATTATACCATAGTTTGCTTTTGCAACCACTCCACCAACAATAAGGTTGATTTTCGATGCTACGATATTATTGCTTACAAATTGAACAGTTAAGTTCTTTATAGTTGCACTTGCACTCGTTGAATAAAATAGTCCTGCGTATTTTTTGGCTGTGGCGGCTTCGTCTTCACCTTGCAAATTAACATTATTTATTGCATAGTTTGCTCCATCAAATGTTCCAGTAAACTCACTAGGCGTACCATTGTAAACAGTGTTTACAGTATTGCCTGCTGAGCCTATCGGTGTCCACGCACCCGAAAGCGTTATATCATTTCCTAACACAAAGTGACTATTTAAATAGCGATTAATGTTATATAACGATGTTTTATCTTTTACCACAAATGGTGCTACGGTTGAACCATCGCCACCATAGAATAGTTGGAATACCGCATATCCTTGCGATAGCGTGCCATCTTCTGTTTTATCAAGGCGTAATTGCAATGAATTTAAGCCTTCAGCCCGCGTTTTTATTTTTATATATTCTATATCGCTTGTTAAATATTTCAATTGATAAAAACCGCAGATACCGCTCACTTGATTATTTACTTTAATTTTATCAACAGAATAACCAGCCTCAACAGTTCTTGATATTATTTCACTCTCATGATTATTAACAAAATTATCTGAGTTATAATACCCCTCTGCAGTTTCGATTTTATATTTAACTTCAATAATAACTTCGCCACTACTTGAGTTTAGCCAAGTGATAGCACCTTTACCGTCATAGTGAAACTGGGTTGGACTTTGTGGATAATTAACTTCTATGTGTTCACTTGGAGTGGAAGCTATTATTTTACTACCAACACCTTTTTGCCAGTTTTCGCCCTTGGAAACGATTTCGTAGCGTATTAATTGACCATAACCGTTAGTTGAAAAATAATCAACAATTTCATCTACTGCAAAATAAATTTTATCCTCATACACCCCTATATAAGGAGTATCATAATCAGTTGTTTCATAAGATTTAACTAACACCAATTTGCCTTCAGTATTATAGCCGAAAGTCTTTATTCTATAATCTGTTACACCATCTACTGGTGACCATAGAATATAGTTATTAAATAACTCATTTTCAATGGTTTCACCTGACACAGCTATTAATCCCGTAGGAGTAGGCTTTGTTACAAAGCCTTCAACCACCAACACATCGGAAGTAACATAAGTTGTTCTGTTAGGAAGTGCTTCGCCTATATTTCCTATATATTCTAGTGAAATATCATACAGTTCACCCGTAATTAAAGATAATGTGTCGCCAACTGTTGGCATATTTTTCATGTCAATATAAAATTCTCCATTACCTTTATTTTCTGCAATATATTTTTTATTTTCAAAAATTGCATTATCTGCTGAGCATCGAACGGTTAGAGTTATATTTTCCACTTGTTCATTTATTAAGAAGTTTCCAGTGATAGTTAAAAATGACTCTGCTATATTTGATTTAATATTTATATAAATATTGCTTTGCCAGTTTATATCTCCATTTTGCAATCGAATAGTCGGCATTTCCATAACAAAAAGATTAAGATTACCCGCGCGTTTGCTCCTAATAATTGGCGGAAATTCATTTTGTTTATCTCTTTCGGCATTATCGTTTAATGCACGCACATAAAATGAGTAAATTCTGTTATATTGTCCATAAATACTATTTACATAATCATTAATGTTGAAATAATTATTTATGGTGTAACCACGAGTTTCATCTTCTTCGTTAAACTGCACTCTTGTTTCACTCACATAAACAATATAATAATCTGCCGTTTCTGTCCAAGTTATTAATCCGTCTCTATCGATAGTGAAATAATCAGGTGCTATAGAACGGGTTAAATAATTAGAAACAACAACATTTCCTGACAATAGATATTCGTCGTTGCCATTAGCGTATATTTCCACACGATAGTCACTATTTGATAGGTTGAAAATATCATCTAGTTCTATTAAGTAAATACCATTTTCTTGTTTTAGGTTTTCCTCACCTATAAACATGCTATTTATAATTCGTCCATCTCTGCGTTCCACAACCACAACATAATAACTGTCCACTGCAACACTACTTAAAACACTGCCGTCTTCTGGATTTATATCATTATAAAAAATTTCTTCAAACGCAAATCTTCCATCTTCAACATAAACTTCTGCCACTTCGCCTAATTTTACAACATATAAACTTTCCACTCGTGATGGCAAGTTAATAATATTTTCGTCATTACCCAGTGCTCGAAGTTCCACCCTGTAATTACCTTTAACTAAGTCTGCCACATCTTGAACGCTAAAAGTGTTTTTATTACTATCCACCACAATATTTGGCTTGCCGTTAACTTGCACCAAATTATATGAAATCCCATCATAAAGATAAAAACTTAATGAGTAACTTTTGGCGCCTTCCACAGTTTCCCAGTAAAGCACACCTGCTTCAACATTAAAATTTTCCGTACTAGCGAGCACTCTAAACATTGGCTCAATATTATTTATTTCACCGTTTAGATAAATATCGCTTGTTATAACTGTGCTATCTACTGTTCCTTTTGCATAAAGTTTAATACTATAATTAATATCACTTTTAAGTTCGTTTCCGATTACACACGCAACTAAGTCCAGCGTTACTATATTATTAACTTTTACTGCCTGCCATAAATTGTCGCCATCAGCCACATCGCCAACAGTAATAGTTTTTGTTATCGTCTCATCTGTTTCGTCTGTAAACTCGATTATAAATTCATCATTGAATCCTGCAGGATATGCCCAAATCAATTTACCATCTATTATGCTAACTCCCCCTTCACTTATTGGGCTTAGCGGTTGTCCTGCTTTAATTGCACTTAGTGGAGTTGTCCTCTTTCCGTCAATAACACCTATCACTTCTGCGTTATTTGATGTGTTTCCTAATTGCTCAAATTCAATTCCGTATATTCCTGCGCCACCATGAATTGCATAATATAGAGTTATATAATCGCTATTAATCACACCATGAGTTGGAGTTTTGCCAGATAATTTTATAATATTATTATCATTATATTTTAAATAAACATTAAAATTTATTAGTGGATTAAAAATTTCTATCACACTCTCATCAACTAATTCTTGTTCCATTAACATTTGAGCAAAAGTGCTTATATTAATATTATCTGTGTAGAATGTTTCGCTAGACGGATTAATATTAATTAATTGATTACAATAGTTTGTTAAAAATCCGTTTGTTATATCAAATGCAAAATTTCCATTTTCCACGCGTATATTATCATAAATTGGCGTGCCACTTAAATTGTCTATTTTAAGCATTGGCAAGTTGTATGTGTTATTTTCTTCATGTGTGGACACAATAATATTGCTATTTGCATTAATTTTATTTACTTTAACTTCTACCATGTATGCACCTGAAATAATGCTCTCAAAAATGTTAGCGTTAAAAGTGGTGACATTAACAGTTGTAGTGTGCATTAAATTTTTGAATGTTGGATAAAGATTAAAATCATATAAATCAACTTGATAATTTAATGCGCCATTAATTGCGTTCCATGTTATTAAACCTTTATTAACAGATGTTTCCAGCGTTTGTTCTATGAAAACCAACTCTAAAATTGAAGACTCATTACTATCTAAATACCCTGTTAGTTTGTTTTCTTGTGTGCGGGTGTCAACTGTTCCTCTTGCTTTAATAAAATAAGATACATTGCCCACTTCCTCGTTTTTATTTATTTGCCAATATAACGATGATGCGTTTGCTATAAACTCGTTTTCAATATTAATTTTATACAAATCATAACTACTAGCACCTTCTAACGAGTTCCATGAAATTACTTTTGCGCCTTCAATTTCATTAGGGCTAAGGATAGGTGAGTTTAATTTTTTTGCTATAAAATTCTGTGAAGCATTACTCATTAAATAACTGTCAGCATATGCTACCACTCTAACATCAGTATTGCCTGCGTTCCAACCTGCCGTGGAAAGAGAATTTCCTTCCACTTCTATTTCACTAGTTGAGTTTAACGACACTAAATATTTTGTGGCAAGCGGTTGTTGCTCCCACTTTAACTGTCCATTTTCAATATAAACGGATACTTCTTCAAATTTTGTAACAGCAGTTTCATTATTAGCAAGCACTCGCTCACTATCTAAAACATAATTATTGCCGTCACCTATAAATTTAACAAAAACCTCATAACTTCCAGCCGCTATGTTAAAAGCAATTGGAATATAAAGTTTTATCATACTTGCTTGTCCAAACTCTAAATTATTATAGTTATAAATTATAGGTTGATTATATAATTCACTATTTTTGTAAAAAGATACTTCCACGCTAATTGGAATTTCTAATGCATTTGTTGACACTGGAAAATATTTTAAAATTGCAAGTCCTCCTCTGTCAACAACAACTTGATTTTCAAGCGGACTATCAAGTTGAACTACGGATAAACTTTCTTCATTAATGCTTCCTAAATATGCAACACCACCAAACATACTGCCAATAGTTGTAAGTTTAAAAATGTATTCTCCTGCGCCTGCTAAAAGCGGTTTTACGGGAACAATATATTTTCCAGCCATAAAATTAACGCCGTTTGCTGTTATATGGGTTTCTTCATAAGAATAACCTGCATTTCCGCTGTGCGTGCCTGTTAGAAGATAGCGCTCCGCCACATCTTGCCCACCCACCATAATAGACGGCTCAAACTCAAAATTATCGCCTACTTTTTTAAAGTTTTTTACAGATATTGATTTAACTAAAATCTCTTCACTAATATTACTCGTAACAAAATTCTTTGCACCTGCCGGTCTTGTTACTGCCACAGAAAACACGCTATTGGTTTGAATATCACTGTCAAAACTAACTGTTATTTTTCCATCAACTTCAATCAAAAGCGCATTGTATACTTCACCGTTTTTATATAAAATATATTCATCACATGCAGTGTAAGGAGCGTTGTCTGGCAATCCTTCCACCGTCCTATTCCAAACCAATTTACTATTTTCAACTCCCATTTCAACCGTTTCAAGTTTAGTGAATGCAAAGGTTTCCACATCGCTATTTAAAACATACAATCTTGACCCTACTGCATTTAATAGTCCTTTTGCAACGACCTTTATTTCATAATCGCCCGGTAAAAGACTTGAAGTGTTAAAAGAATTTTGTTGGATACTCACATTACTATTAAAAACAATACTTCCACTCACACTATCAACAACTTCTATTGCGTAACCATTATTTCTGCTTAGTATTGGATTTGTTGTTGTAACGCTCCATGAAATCACTTTATCTGTCAACTCAAAAACAACTTTTGGGAACTGTGCAACTTGAATAAAAGATGCATCACTGTTAAAATACCATTCGTTATCAGTGTTCTCTTTGGCTACCGCAGTTACGGAAATATCAATAACATCTCCTGCGGACACACTTATTGGATACCGCCATCTTTTTGCTATTTCATTATAATATTCTGCCCTGTCGAGTTGTGAATGAACAAAAATATCATCGCCTGTTCCAGAAATTTTATAACTTTGTGCAAGTGTGTTATCTTGCCAACTAATAAAGTAATCATCGTTTATTTTCACAATTTCCAAGTTTTCTATAATCAATTTTTGTAAACTAATAGAAAAATCAAGATTTATGTTATTAATAACAGAAGCTTCGCCTCTTGCGTTTGCAAAAATTTTAAATTGTCCATCAAGTCCATTAAGCAGACTTGCAATATTTATTTCTCCGTTAGTCGTAAAAACTGTTACAGACTGTAATTTACTTTCGTTCACAAAAATAAATTGCGGATTAGAAAAACTTGCAGGCTGTGAAAATTTTATAATATCATTTTCCAGTGTTAAATTAAAATTCAATTCTGTTAATTGTATAAATTCAAAAGATGTAATATTAGATGCTCCCGGTAATATAAATTTATTAGATTCATCGGGGTTTGCTAATTGTGTATGTATTACTACATCAAAGAAAGGCGATAAAGAACTAACATTTAAACTATTAATTAAGGTATTTTGAATAAACGCAGGCGTGAAAATAAATTCACATACTCCCGCTGGCAAATTAACGGAACTTGATATGCCATCTTTTGAGAAAACTAAAGCATATTTAATTTTGTTTTTATAGTCCGCGCTCTCTCCTTCCCATTGAATTTTAGAAGGCATGAAACTGCTAGCAACATTCACTCCATTAATAACTGTATTTGCAGTTTCGTTATTTACAAGGGTTAAATTGGTTGGCTTAATAAAGGTGTAAATAATATTTTCATTAGAAATCTTACTTGCCACATAAGAAACTCCTTCGACTTCGTAAACAAGTACTCCACTTTGCCCGAGCATATATTCGTCAATTTCATCTTGCATATCTTCAAGCAATAAATCTGCGTTTATTGCTTGAATGCTAACTGTATAATCGCTAGCACCTAATTGCCTTAAATCGAAAATATTATTAGCAATATTCCCATTATTTGCAACTATAACATAGTCGCCATTGTTGTTATAATTTAATATAAAATAATTAGCTTTAATAAATTGCTCATTATTTTCATAATGCTCTCTCCAATTAGCCGTCCCATTAACTATATTTAAATCAGGCACGCTAAGAATGTAAAAACTATAACTTTGACTTACTTCACTATCATAGTTTTTTATATTATCACCTACCGCTCTAACACTAACTTCATATTGCACATCGGTTAAAAAACTAAAATTTGCGAGGCTTGAAAAACTATTACTGTATACTTCAAACTTTTCTTCGGTGTCTCCCCATTTAACAGAAACATTATATCTTTCTTCAGCCTGTCTTGGAAGTTCGTTTATATCGGTGTTAACTACATCCCAAACAAGTTTATCGCCGTCAAATGAAATGTTGGTAGGCGCAGATAAAATAGAAGTGTCAAAAACCTCCACTTCACAAGTTTTTGAAAACTCTCCATCTTTGGTTGTAATTGTAATGATGCTTTGCCCAGCTTTAATTGCTGTAAATAAAACTTGACCACTATTCTCGTTTGTTTCAGTTTCACCTGTTTCTATTACATTATTGGATGTTGATATGTAAACACCGTTTATACTCGTTTTTATGGGTGCAACAGTATAAGAAAGAGTAAACTCACTATCTATTTTTACATCTAACTTAGCCTTGCTTATAGTTAAACTTCTAACTGCAATTTCTTGATCACCTGAGCACGAACAAGAAGAAAAAAACACCACCGAAAAAAGCATTAGCAATAAAAAAATTCTCTTCCATTTTCCTTTTTCCATAGTTCACCTTTTGTTTTTTCGAAAATATACAATATTAGTATGCATTTTACTACTTCAAATTATATCATAAACAACTTAAATATAAAAATTAATAAACACATGTGATTATTAATTTCTATTAGTTTATATACTTTTATAAAACAACATTAAAAATTTTTTATATATGCCTTCTGTTTTAATTAGCATTACCGCTATTACTACTAGATGCTTGCTGTTTCTTTTGCTTTACTTTAATGGTTTTTGGTTTAAAATCATTTCACGCATTTCTTTGGTTATATTAAAATTTTTAGTACAATTTATTTATTCTAATTACTTACTTTACTTTTATACTAGAAAAATTTTTTTAATTTCACTTTTTTTAAGCATTATTTTTATGTTTTTTTTAAAAGTAAAAAAAGTTATTTGATAAATAATGTAATATGTTTAAAAAATATTATTTTTTTTTAAGAAAAGTTTTAAAAATCATTGACAAAGCATAATTATAGTAATAAACTAAAATAGTTTGAAGTTCAAACATTAATAAAGGGAAATAAATTTTATGAATATCAAGGAAGAATTAAACACATTTTTTGTTGGCTGCTTTTATTCTATCTTAAAACAGGAAGAAAACTCGCTAGAAGGAATAACTAACGGGAAACTTTCGCTTAAAGAAATACATGTGATTGAAGCTATAAAGAAAACAATGAACAAGGGTGATAACACTCATAATGGAGTTGCAAAAATGCTAGATATCACACCCGGCTCACTCACTGTAGCTGTCAATGTTTTAGAAAAAAAAGGTTATGTCGCTAAAAAAGGAAATGAAAAGGACAAAAGAGTAACCCATCTGGAATTGTCGAGTTTAGGCGAATATATTAATTCTTGTCATGATAAATATCATGAAGAAATGATTGCCGCAGTAGTTAAAATCACAAATATTGATGAGCAAAAAATTCTTATTTCCAGTCTTAAAAAATTACACGAATTTTTTAAAGGTCATTCTAAAATTAAATTATAAGGAGAAACAATGGTTAAAATTATTACCGATAGTTCATCTGAACTGTTAGCGAACTATCAAGAAAAATACAATATAACAGTGTTACCAATGCCTATCAACTTTGGTAAAGAAACTTATCTATCTAGCGTGAACATTACAAACGAAGAGTTTTACAAAAAGTTAAAACAAAGCACTTCTCTTCCAACTACCAGTATGGTTAATGAGTTTTCATGGGAAGAATCTTTTGCAAAAGAATTAAAAAAAGGCAACGAAATTATTGCAGTCACTATTTCTTCAAAAATGAGTTTAACATACGAGCAAGCAAACAATGCGGCGAAGAAACTTGATAATAAAAAAATTTATGTGGTGGATTCACTAAATGCATCATTCGGTCAAGCACAAGTTGTGTTAGAAGCAATCAGACTTAAAGACGAAGGTTTAAATGCAAAGGAAATTCAAGAAAAGTTAAACAAGTTTGTTCATAAAGTAAGAGTGATTGCTTTTGTGGACACTTTACATTATTTAAAAATGGGTGGCAGACTAAAAAGTTCTGCTGCAATGATTGGAACTCTACTAAAAGTAAAGCCTATTGTTGGTGTGGAAAAAGGTTCTGTGGTTTCAAAATCAAAAGCGATTGGAAAACCAAATGCGTTTAAAAAACTTGTGAGTTTATTAAAAGAAATAAAAATTGATAAGAGTAAAAGAATTATTATTGCTCATGCTGATGACGAAAAAACGAAAGACGAATTTAAAAAATTCATAACCGATGAACTGCAAATTATTGTTAGCGATGAATTAGAACTTGGTAGCACAATAGGTGTGCATGTTGGCCCCGGCGCAGTTGGCATTTCAGTTGTGGAAGAATAGAAGTTTCAAACCGTAATAATATTTACGGTTTTTTTATTTTTTGTTACATGAAGTTGTTTTTTTTATGCGCTTTTAAAGAAGTATTTTAACAAAAATGTTAATTTGAGTGTCAAAATTGATATGACTCTAAAATGCACCAACTTAGAAATAGACTATGCAAATTAGTTTTCTTGTGATATTATAGTCAAATAATGGAAATAAAGGGAAAGACTCATGAAAATTTGTTTTAATATAACCTCAAAGTGTAATAAAGAATGTTCCTATTGTTTTAGAAGTATGAACGAAAATGATTTAAGTTTAGAACAAATCAAAGATATTTTATATAAACTAAAAGAGTGTAATGTCACCAATATCACATGGTCCGGCGGGGAATTTTTTTTGTATAAAAACTATATCGAAGTTTTAAAACTAACAAAAGAAATAGGATTTTATTGTTCTGTTGCCACTAATGGATTGCTGTTAACTGATGATAAAATTAAAGAATTTTTGCCGTATGTGGACAAACTCAATCTTTCATTAGATTTTCTTGATGACGATTTGAATGAAGAACACAGCCGAGGACGAGGCTATCTTAATATATTCACAAATTTAATAACTAAAGTAAAAAAAATAAAACCAAGCGTATTGATTAAAGTTACTACTATTGTATTAAAGCAAAACTATCACTCATTAGAAAAATTTTATGAAACACTACTTCCTCTTAGCATTAATATTTGGAAAATTGTTAATTATTGTGCAATAAGAAATTCCACCGATGATAAAGCAAAATTATTTAAAGTGAGTGACAAAGAATTTTCAAAAGTTGCTGAAACTTATCTAAACAGGGTTCAAAATTTTATAGTAGTTGTTGAAGATGATAAAGTTTTCCAACATCAATATATTATATCACCTTCTGGTAAACTTTGCATATCAAAAGACGATAAAGAAGTTGTTTTAGTTAATGATATACATAAAGAAAACCTGTCTACTTTAAAAAAACAATTATGCATAAATGAAAAAAATCAATTACTCGATAATATTAATTTAAATACATATAAAATGTTTTTTGAAGTTGCAGTTGATGGCAATATAACACGCGTCGCAGAAAGAAATTTTGTGGCTCAATCGGCTATTAGCAGAGCTATAAGAATATTAGAGGAAACCATTCAATCAAAACTTTTTACAAGAAGAAAAAACGGAATGTTTTTAACCCAAAAGGGAATGGAATTGTTTTACTATGTTAGTAAAATAATGGACTTATTTAAACTAGCTAACTTAAAAATGTTTGATGAAGACGGTCTAACAATGGGCAGGTTAAACATTGGTGTGCCTTCACATATTGCTAATTTTTTTATATTTAATAAGGTGCGTGAATTTCACAAAACCTTTCCTTTTATAGATATTAATATAATTAGCCGCTCATCAAAAGAACTCTTTTCAAAACTACAATTAAATGAAGTTGATTTTCTAATTGACACATCCCCACTCTCTCCAAATAATGTGGAAAACCTAGTGGTAGAAGGATTAATTGATGTTAGACATTGCTTTTTTGCGAAAAACAATTCAAATTATAAAAACTCAACTTCTCTTAAAGAGTTAGAAAATCAACCACTTATATTGCCCGTTCTTCACAGTTCGCCAAGAAAAGATTTGGATATTATAATAAATAGCAATAATTTAACATTAAGAAATGTTGTTTCTATAGAAACAAGTGAAATGATTATTAATGCAGTTAAAGAAAACATGGGCATTGGCTATGTGCTTTATGACTTAGTGAAAACTGAAATAGAAAATCAAACCTTGAAAGAAATTTTTGTTAAAGAAACTTTGCCATCAGTAAGCATTAATTTAATTTATAAGAAAGATATGTTGACAACGGTTGCAAAAAACTTTATTAATAATTATCTTAAAAAAGATTTAAAATAAAAAACACCAGTAGCAATACCAAAGCATAACATTAATACCAAAGCATAACATTTTTGTTATGCTTTGGTTCTTTTTTTATTATTTACTTTAAGGTACTTATTTGTTAAAATAAAAATGTTTTAATATGTTATAATTGCACTATAAAATAGTAATCAGTTAAGTAGTGCAATAAAATTGTATTTAATATTTTTTGCCATTATAACAATTTATATATTGCTTTAAAGATTATTTAAAAGGATGTATAACTTTGAGTAAGATTAGTAATTGTCTATTAATGTTAAAGTTACTCAGTAGTGGTAGACTAATGAGTGTGCAACAAATAGCAGACGTACTAGAAGTATCACCACGAATGGTAAGAACTTACAAGCAGGATTTAGAACTTGCAGGTTTTTATATTAACTCTATTAATGGTAAATATGGAGGATATGTTTATAAAAATCAGGATAAAGACGAAATAACTCGATATTTCTCAGTGATAGATTTGCACACACTAGAAAGTATTTTTAATAGAATCAAAGATGATGATTCTTTCGATAAAAACGATTGGATTAAATTATTAAATATTATAGAGAAGTTTAGAACCTTATTAATTTTCGATAAACATAGCGAAGAACAAAGTTTTGATAAAAATTTGATTAATGACTGCTTACGAGCAATCAGGAGTCAAAATAAAATCGTATTTTTATATGATAAAGATGGCGATGCTGAGCAAAGAAAAATCTTACCGCAAAACCTTTACTTTCATAATAATAATTATTATCTAACAGGCATTGTTGAAGATGATTCAATTAGAACCTTTAGATTAAGTAAAATTACAAAAATAATTTCTTAATGTGACGCAATACTTCCCCTTTACTATGATACTATATTCAAGATAGGAGCTTCTATGAAAACAAACTATGACGTTAAGCACATAAGTTGGCAAGAGTATGATAAATTAGTTGAAAACATTTTAATTCAACTTAAAGATTACAACATTGACGTGATAGTTCCAGTGCTAAGAGGCGGAAGCGTATTAGGATTATCAATAGCAAATAATCTTAAAAAGCCAACAAAATATATCCGCATAAAAAGAAGTTGCACTAACGAAGAAAATTCCGACTTTGGAGAACCCAAGCTTCTTGTTTATGAAAAGTTACCAAAAATTAAAAACAAAAATATACTAATTTGTGAAGATGTTGTTGATACACAAAAAACTATAAATTTCGCAAAAAAAATAATAAGCAAATATAAACCAAACAATATTTATGTGTGTACACTATATAATTTTAGCAATAATACAAGTCTTATATCTGGCTACTATGGGCAACAAAATTGGATAGTGTTTCCATGGGAAAGGAAATTTAAATGAAAATTAATGGTATTAGATTTATAATTGGTTCTGCGTGTAATTTTGATTGTTTCTACTGTCACCACGAAGGTTGCACTATGAAAGATAAACCTTTCAAAAAAGATGACTATACCAATAAAATAAAAAGCCTTCAAACATTTTGCTTTAATAATAATATACACGACATATCAATAACCGGCGGTGAACCATTTCTATATCCCGAAAAACTAAAAATCCTTCTAGAACACTTTGCACAAAAACCATTTAAACTTGTTATTAATTCAAATGGCTCATTAATAAACAAGCATATACCGTTAATAAAAAAACTAAATACTATCGAATTTCACATAAACTTATCTTCGCTAAATAACAGTACTCATTCCAAGATTATTAATAAATCACTTTTAAATGAAACTTTTCAATCACTAGAAGAACTAAAAAAGTTACAACATATTGTTAAACTAAATATAATATGCTTAAAAACCATCAACGATAATGAATTGATTGATTTACATAACTATGCAATTAAAAATAAAATGGAAGCACGCTATTTAGTTTTTTATGATAGCAAAGATAAGTATTCCTCTCTTATCATGACAGAACAAGAAATTTGTAAACTATTTAACACTGTAATTGTAAAACGACATAGCTATGGGTTGATTGAGACTAAAGATAATATTCAAATAGTAAAATGCCTTTGCATAGATAAACAATGTGAAGATTGTGAGCTCAACACTTATATGCATATAAACCCCGACTTAACTATTAATTACTGTTTAAAAAAAGATGATAGCATTTCCGTTGATTATAGCAATCAGAACAATATAACATTATCATTTGAAACAGCAATAACAAAACAAAAGGAGATATGTAAAAATGAATGTTGTATTTGAAGGACTTAGCGGAAGCGGAAAATCCACTATGGTAAAACAGTTTTTAGAAGAATTAAAAAATCATAAAATTGAATACAACCATCTACCAGATATTCATGCAGAAACTCCTTTAAAGCCCGTTTTAGCGAATATGAATAAGGATAGCACTCTACTACAAATGAAAAATGAATTCAAGACTTCTCTTTTTGAAAGTTTAGTTTTAGCAGGCAACCATCATTATATGCAAGAAAAATTTCGAGATAAACCGCTTAATATTTTTGACCGTGATATTTTTTCAGTATTGTCTTTTCAAAAAGATATAATTTTAGCGGAATACCCAAATAATGGACAGGAGTTTATCGATGCGTTTAGAAAAATCATGTTCTTTGAATTAAAAAATATTGACGACATTATATATGTATCCACGCCAGTTGAAATATGCAATGAACGAATTGAAAAAAGAGATAAACGAAAATTAACACTGAGCGAACAAATGATGATTTACTCTTTAAAAAACAATATGGAAAACGAAATTTTATCATATTGTAAAGAGCACGAAAACACTTCACTTTTGATGCTAGATGGGCGAAAGCCACCTAAGCAAAATGCAAGTTTAATTTTCCGTCATTTGAGCGATAAATTAAAAGACACTAGAAATATATCAGAAATGGAGCGATAGAATGAACTTGCTATATTCACTAATATATATGGTTATAACTTTCTGTTTAACAATTTTAGTTTATAAATATTTTAAAAAAGAAGGATTATATATTTGGATTTGTATATCAATCATTACAACAAATATTGAATCGGTTAAAATAATTGATATATTGGGTTTAACCACAGCACTTGGAAATATAACATATTCAAACATATTTTTAGCAACAGATATTTTAAATGAAAACGAAGGCGAAAAATCTGCAAAAAAAAGTGTACTCTATGGCTTTTTAGCAATGATAACTTTCACTGGTTTAATCTGTTTTTCTCTTCTCTTTATTCCAAACGAGCTAGATACATCACATGCAAGTTTGGTTAATATATTCTCAGTTGTTCCCCGTATCGCCATAGCAAGCGTTATCGCCTACTTAGTTAGTCAACTTGTGGATGTATACATATTTCAGAAATTGAAAAAAAAGTACAATAAACTATGGTTGAGTAAAAACGGCAGTACTATTATTGGTCAATTAGTAGATACTATTATATTTGTTTCTCTTGCCTATTTTGGCACAATGCCGTTTAACGAATTTTTAATTTTGGTAGCAACAACATATATATTCAAATTTATTCTTGCAATGTCGGACACTGGCTTTATCTATATAGCAAGAAAAATTAAACAAAATCAAAACCGCGCCAACCTTGCAAAACAATAAATTCTTTTTGTTAACTGTTTAAAATATGCTATAATGCTAGTAAAAAAGGGGACAAAAGTGGCTATAAACGAACATGAGATTAGAGTGCTAGAAATAAACACAGAGAGCATTTTAAAAAAATTAGAAAAACTAGGCGCAACTAAAATCTTTGATTCCATACAAAAAAGGTTAGTCTATGATTTTAATCCTATTAACCCTAACAAATGGATTAGGTTAAGAAATAATGGTAAGAAAACAACCCTGGCAGTTAAAGAAATTTTAGATAATTCCAAAGTGGCAGGAACTCG
The DNA here is from genome assembly GCA_937874195.1 of uncultured Clostridia bacterium. Classification (GTDB taxonomy): domain Bacteria; phylum Bacillota; class Clostridia; order Christensenellales; family UBA1242; genus UBA11490. The sequence continues at coordinate 24,081 of CALNBM010000009.1, forward strand.
TGAAAGCGAAGTGGAAGTATCAGACTTTAATGAAATGAAAAATATTTTACAAGAACTCGGCTATACCCCTCGTAATTATCAAGAAAATAAACGCATACAATATATGCTAAACAACACAGAAATCTGCATTGACTCTTGGCCACTAATTCCCACTTACATGGAAATTGAAGGCGAAAACGAAAACGATATTTATGACTCCCTTAAAAAATTAGGCTTGGAAAATGGTAAAGTAACAACACTGGATGTTTCTTCAATATATAAAAATATCTATAATATAGACTGGAAAAAAATAAAAGAATTAAAGTTTAGCGAATAAAACCATAACAGTATTATCAAATTACAGTAGTACTTAAAAAATAACTTTTGGAGATAGAAAAATGAATGCAAGTGTTTTAAGAGAAGAATATGTATTTAAAAATTCCTTTGTTTTCATGGAGTCGGGCAATTTAAAAATGGATTTGTGTCGTGCCATGAAAGATGAAATAGGTTATATGTGTGAAAGAAAACACGCAATTTATTTTAATGAATATTGCGAAATGCAAGAAGATAACCAATTCTATGGAGATGTTGCCGATATCTTAAACAAAATAAAAAATGTGATGCTTGATCCTACAATCACAAGCCTTAAAGAATATTTTGAATATTATAAGTTTCAAGTTAATATTGGTTTGATTTCAAAAAAAGAAGAAAAAAATATGTCTCTCCCACTAATTTGCTTACGCCAATTTGATGACCACATAACCAATTTGGCATACGATATTGTTGCATCTACTCACAAAAATGACTTTGTAACCAAATATGGCGTGTTTTCAATTATTAGACAATATTTCGAAATAGAAGAAAATAAAAAATACACTAATTTTTATGAATTTTTGGATAAAATATATTCCATTATATTTCAAACAATAAAACTAAAATATGGAGATGAAAATGGTAAAAAACTCTAATATCTATAAATTTGATGTTATTGAAAGAGTGCTATCTGAATCGCCTTGCACAAACAAAGACGAAGTTCTGATTTTAGCAGGCGTAATGCGGGACATTGCTATTACTAACACTAATTATAACATGGAAGTTAAAAATGCTTTTATAGATGCATATAACGAAATTAGTGCAGGTTTAACTATTGAAAACATAAAAGAAATCAAAGCAATTATAAACAATAACAAAAAATAATCAAACCTAAACAAACCCACTGCAAAAACAGTCAAGAAATTGACTGTTTTTTTAGTGCACACAAATTATAAACCGGCAAAAATAATATCGATACCTTAACTCTTATATAATTTCTTGCATATAAAAACATGCAAAACAAAAAATATCAAAATTTTTTCGTTAACATTAAGTAGATTAAATATAAAAAATAAAAAATTCACACATAAAAGAGTTTATAGTAAAGCATCACAAATCTTCACTTTTAAAAGCTTCATAAGCATTTTACGATAAAACCACATGGCAAAACAGTATTGTTGTTTATAAGAAATTAAGTGATGTAAGCTTAAAAAAACAGCTAATGTTACAAAATTGATATAAATGAATTTTGCTAAAATCGTTACTCTTTACGCATCAAAAACCTGTCTAACACTTTAAAAAAACTGGAACTAAATGCAGATTTTTTGGTCTTTTGTGCAGATGCGTGAATATTATTACTTCACAAGCATAAGCGCGAATTATCATAAAAAGAATTTCTAACCGTTATTACTTTTTTAGTAAGCTGTGGGAAAGATTCGGGCAACTAAAACGGTCATATCATCCCTAACCACTCCCCCCAGCTTTTTTTTAGCAACCAACATAATTTCGTCTGCTATGCTTTGTGGATTTATGCTAGTTATATTATTTATTATTGTTTTTAATGTGTCTTTATCATAAACATCACTAACGCCATCAGATACTAATATTATAGTGTCGAAAGGATGCAGGAAAATTTTTTTTGAATGGGGGTGCATTTCATCAACTATTCCCATAGGTAGCCCACTTCCCACCACTTCTTCGGTGGAATTTTTATGCTTTATATAAGATACGGGTGAACCTAATTTTATAAAATCACAACTATTTTTTCGCATATCCAACACACACAAATCCAGCGCAGAAAATTTTTCATCTCCGCCAAGCGCAAGTAATTTATTAACACTATTTAATATCATTTCATTTTCAAATCCGGCTTTATAAAAGTTTTCTATTAAACTAATAGCAAGTCCGCTTGTTTCTTTTGCACCAATTCCATTACCCATACCATCGCAAACGGCTAATAAATATTTGCCGTTTGCGATTTTAATAATAGAATGCGCATCGCCATTTGCGTCTTTATTTTTACTAAGTGTTGCGCTACCAAATACTATATCATAGTTTAATTTCGTTTTTAAATTTATAACACTCACATTAGGCAGTTCAGACGGCGCAATTCCTACTACTTCCATATCATTTTTGCAAACCTTTGAAACGATTTTTTCGATAGTTTTCTCTTTTATGCTATTATTTTTAACAAGCAAAGTAACATTTTTTTCATAAGTATCCTGCTCATACACTATGGCTTCCACACACGCAACATTCTTATATGCAAGTTCTTCAATAAGATTATTCTCACTTGTTAAATCGAATGTGATATTTTTATTTATCTCGTTAACGAATTGTTTCATAATGTGGCTAACCCCACCTAACTGGTCGGCAATCAACACCCGGCTGGCATCAAGTGACGATATTATGTTTGAATGAGTTTTATAGTTATCCAAAAGATTGTTAAAAGTGTTTATTAAATGATTAAGTTTAATGCACCTACTTGATAAATACTGCGAAACATCAATCACTGTTGCTCGTCCTTTTTCATATCCTGCATCAATTAAATCTTTTAGCACTTCGGTGGTATATTCTCCATCAACGCGTAAACATTTATTGCACTGCGCACAAGATACGCATACCTTCTGCACAAGTTCGTTTGCTAGAACTTCTTTTGCTCCCTGCTCATTAAGCGAACCTTTTACCATGCTTCTAAAAACAGTGTCCATTTCCTTAAAAACCTCGCCAATTTCTAAAATACGCTTACAAACATTTTCTTTGCTACGGTTTACTATATTTCGTGCTGCGATTTTGTTATGAAACCCACTTAAAATTTCCTTCACATAAGCGAGGACCTTTTTAGGTAAAATTAGAAAAATAACACAGCCAACACAAACTGAAACAACACTTTGCAAGCCAAAAATTAAATAATTTTTAAAATACAAACCAAATAAAATTTCCGCTATAACTATGCCAAAGCAACTTAGTATGCGATAGTTTATTTTAAACGCAACACTACCAAGTGCATAACAAACAAACGCTGCAATATAAATAGAATTTGTAGCGGTTATTGCATAACCCAAACCCATAACTGCACCCAAAACAATCGTGCTTCCAGTGGACGATGTGTAGGTGGCGACTAATATTATAATCGCCGTGAAAACTTTAATTATTTCAAAATTATATATTGAAAGTTCACCCAGTCCAATGCTGGCAACAACTAATATTATGCCACCACATAGTTTTTCATCTAAGTTGAGTTTTATACTAAATCCTCGTTTAACAGTGCTTGCAAGAAAACTTGTGCAGGCATACATAAACGCAATGCCCGATAAAACGCATAATAACATTGCTAACCCTGTTTTAATATCAATCACATACAAAAAAACTTGTGCTATGTAGCTAAGTAATAGTAAAACATAACACTCAATTAGAGAGGGGGACTTTTTGATTTTTTTGTGTACTATACCTGCCACAACAACTATAATAAATGAAATAACTACAACCGTAATATTTTTTTGCGTAAAATCAAGAATAAGAGAAGCGGATAAGAAAATAGTTCCTAGAAGATATGGATTCAAACCACACCAAAATAGCGAAAAAAGTAAAGGCGTTGCAAATGGCATAAAATTATAAGTAGTTAAACTTGCTTTGCTAATGCTAAAAAAAGTAACAGCAATAATTATGTAGTAAGTTAAAGTCACACTCCATTTGCCTTTGGCTTTTTTTAAAATCTCTTTTCCATATTCAAGCTTTCCCATGTTATTTTGCCTTAAAAAATAATTTATAGAAAATTTGAATTGCAATTTACAGAAGTTTGCTTCATACTTTGTGATTTTTTTTTAGTTTATCAACTAAAAACAAAGTAATAATTAGCTTTTAAGTTTTTTAATCGGTATTTTTATAACCATGAACTTAAAGGACATTTTAAACAATTTAACTTTCTATTATTATATTTTAAAGTATGACAACGCTAAACGCTTTGGAAATAAATGTGTTTTTATATGTTTGTTTTATTTTTTTTGTCGTAAATTCAACAAAATATCAACTTAATAAAACTCCTAATATATAATTATATTTTTAAAAATTATATAATCTGATAAAAAACGCTTTTAATATTTATAATAAAACTACTAAAAAGCCGTATTTTATAAGAGAAGACAAAAAAATACCTGCTCCTGATTTATTTGGAACAAATATTTTTTTATGATTATTTAAATTAATTTAACCGTTAGGAATTATTAAAAACCTTTTATCCAATCAATAATATTGGTAAGATTGTCAGCAACTAATAGCATTACTATAATTAAAACAAGCATAATTACAATACCCACAATAGCATTTACCATTTTGGTTTTTGCTGCTTCTCTTTTATCTGTTGATTCTGCTCTTGCATATTGCACACCAAGTGTTATTACATAAATAATGCCAACAACAGACAAAACAAAAAGTACTGGCCATAATATTGCTAATACAATATCTTGTAAAGGCTTTACGATGGTCTTCATCCATTCAGGAGTATTGTCTCCCGTTTGGGCTGCAATAAAATTTGTAATATTAAATAAAAAACCGTTCATCTTTTTCCTCCGAAATTTTATTATTAGAGAGATTTATAGAATTATAATATCACAATATTTCGTTTACTCAAAACATTTTAAATAAGTTTGTTAATAATTTCCATTATTAACTATTAAATGCCTGTTATTTGCTTTTTATTATTTATAATAAAATTTTAAAAATATAGGTATTGCAAAATTTATAAACTAATGGTATACTAATAATACAAAAAAAAATACATACAAAATATCGAATTTAAAGGGAAAGAAAAAATGAATCCAAAATTATCAGATATGATAGAAAACGAAATGTTAGAAAGCCTAGAAATTACTCCATGCATCGATGAATTGCAAAAACACTACGAACAAGAGCAAGAACAAATCATAAAAAGCAAGGCACCTTCCGTTCTTTGCGATGCAGTTTTAAGAGCAATACAAAACGACCTGCCTTATATTGGACTTTATAAAAATGGCTGTCATGTTTATGCACAAGAATTTATTACAGAGCAACAACTTAAAGGAGAAAACAAAATAAATGGTAAAGAAAATACATTATCTTCACATATCGTTGACTGCAATTTAATTACTTCTTGTATTGATTATTTATATGAACAACGCGATAGTTTTATTAAAGACGAAGAAAATTGTATGAGTAAACTTATAGCAAATCATTTTAATAGAAAAATTGAAAATTTTTATGTTGCCTACGATAAATATCTCAGCACACATAACGACATGGAAATTTAAATTTAAATAATAAGATTCAAGTTTATAAAAAGTAAATTATATAATTAATGATTTTAAAAAAAGTTAAGTTATAAAACTTAACTTTTTTTATGTTTTTCACAAAATTTTCCTAATACAATTTATAAAAACCGCATCATTGCTATACTAATTTTTTTTAATAAATTATACAAATAAGCTTGTATTTTTTATAATATCGTTAATCGCGTTTGCTTAACTTTGTTTTGTTCCTTTTATAAACAACTAACTAAATAAACGCGACACTCGATTATTATTTTAAAATCTTTACATCTACCAGCATAAAAACTCTATATTTTTTAATCTCTTACTTTAAATATTTTTTTAAGTATTTAGCAGTATAACTATTTTCAAAAGTAATTAATTCTTCCGGAGTACCTTTTGCAATAATTTCTCCGCCCTTATCTCCGCCTTCGCTACCTAAATCAATTATATAATCGGCACATTTCACAACCTCTAAATTATGTTCCACCACCACCACAGTATTTCCATTATCCACCAACTTATTTAACACTGTAATAAGTTTATCAATATCATAAATATGAAGCCCAGTGGTCGGCTCGTCTAAAATATAAATGGATTTTCCCGTACTGCGCTTACATAGTTCACTTGCCAGTTTCACCCGTTGAGATTCCCCACCGCTAAGCTCGGTGGCTGGTTGACCTAACTTAATATACCCAACGCCAACATCTACCATTGTTTGAAGTTTATTTTTAATCTTTGGAATATTCTCAAAGAACTGACATGCCTCATCTATGGTCATATTTAAAATATCATAAATGCTTTTTCGTTTATACTTTACTTCTAATGTTTCTCTATTATACCGCTTGCCATTACACACTTCACACGTCACATAAACATCTGGTAAGAAAAACATTTCAATTTTTCTCACTCCGCCACCGCCACAATGCTCACATCTACCACCTTGAACATTGAAACTAAACCGGCCGATATTATATCCTCGCTCTTTCGCATCGGGAGTGGCGGAAAATAATTCACGAATATTCGTGAACACACCCACATAAGTTGCAGGATTACTTCTAGGTGTTCGTCCTATTGGGCTTTGGTCTATATTTATAATTTTGTCAACAAGCTCTAGTCCTAATATCTTAGAATATTTCCCTTCAATTAGGTTACTATTGTTAACATAATTATATATTGCCGGATACAAAATTTGATTTATTAAACTACTTTTTCCGCTACCGCTTACTCCCGTTACTGCTGTCATAACACCAATAGGAATATCAACCGTAATATCCTTTAAATTATTTTGTTTTGCAGAAACTATTGTTATATTTCCGCGATTTCTTTCCCTTCTATTTTTCGGTAAAAAAATTTGCTTCTTTCCACTTAAATACTCCCCTGTAACACTTCGCGGTTGATTTATAATATCTTCTAAGCTTCCTTCCGCAATAATTTCGCCACCATGCTTGCCTGCAAAAGGTCCAATATCCACAATATAATCGGCAATCCGCATAGTGTCTTCGTCGTGTTCCACCACTATAACTGTGTTGCCTAAATCTCTTAGGTTTTTTAGTGTTTCAAGTAATCTATTATTGTCGCGTTGATGAAGCCCAATACTCGGCTCATCTAATATATATATAACTCCCGTTAGTCCACTTCCAATTTGAGTGGATAATCTTATTCGCTGTGCTTCGCCACCGCTGAGTGAATTAGTACGACGCCATAGTGTTAAATAATCCAGCCCGACATCCACTAAAAAGTTAAGTCGTGCGTTTATCTCTTTTAACACAGGTTCGGTTATTACTTCCTTTGCTTTACTAGGCTTATATTTTTCGAAAAAATTTAATATATCGCTAATTTGCATGTTACATAATTCAACTATATTTTTTCTATTTACTTTAACAGATAAACTTTCTTTTTTTAAGCGGTCGCCTTTACATAACGGACAAATTACTTCTGTTTGTAGTTTCCCTATTCCCATTTTTATTGCTTCACTATCCGTTTCACGAAGCCGGCGTTCTAAGTTTGGAATAATTCCTTCAAACGCTATTTTTCTATATTCTTTATGCCACATTGAATATGCTTTTATTTTTTCGCCTTTTGTTCCGTGAAATATCATATCTTTCATGTCTTTTGGCAATTTTTCAAAGGGTGTGTTTATATTTATATTAAAATAATCGGCAACCGCTTTATAAAACATAAGCGCCATAGATGCTTCATATCCCCAGCCTGTTGCATAGATTGCGCCCTCTAATAAAGAAAGTTTTGGTGCTTTCACTAATTTGTCTTCAAGTATCACTTGCTTAAATCCCAGCCCATTACACTCTTCACATGCACCAAAAGGATTATTAAAACTAAACACTCTAGGCGAAATTTCCGCCACATTATAATCACAAGTCGGGCAAGAATAGTTCGTGCTATAAAGTTCAATTTCTTCATTTTTTTCCACAATAACATTGCCGTTAGCTAGATTTAGTGCCGTTTCCAAACTTTCCGTTAGCCGTTTTTCGATACCTTCTTTTAACACTAATCTATCAACAATAATAGAAATATTGTGCTTAATATTTTTTTCTAATGATATATCATCGTCTAAACTTAACACCTCGCCATCTATAATCGCACGGGCATAACCTTCTTTTCTAAAATGTGCCAGTTCGTTAACAAAAGCGCCTTTTTTACCTTGATAAACAGGCGCAGAAATAATTATTTTTGTTTCCATTCCGCCAGACAAAACGCTATCCACGATTGTGTCTATTGATTGTGTGGTTATAGGTTTATTACAGTTTGGACAATATGGTGTTCCTAAGTGTGCATAAAAAAGCCTAAGATAATCGTAAATTTCCGTTACGGTCCCGACAGTGGAGCGCGGATTCTTTGAAGTAGTCTTCTGGTCGATGGCAATAGCCGGCGATAGACCGTCAATATAGTCCACATCCGGCTTCTGCACCTGCCCCAGAAACTGGCGCGCGTAGGAAGAAAGCGACTCCACATAGCGGCGCCGGCCCTCGGCATAGATGGTATCGAACGCGAGCGAAGACTTTCCGGAGCCGGAAAGTCCCGTGAAAACAATCAGTTTGTCCCTTGGAATCTCGATATCGATATTTTTCAGATTATAGATCGGAAGAGCGTCGTGT
>CALNBM010000010.1 GCA_937874195.1 uncultured Clostridia bacterium
CTGTTCCGTTTTGTTTATCTAGTGTTATTGTTGTTTGGTTAGCAGTCCACCTAGCATAAAGCGTGGAGGTCGCTGTGTCTTTATTCCAAGTTCTGGCACTTGCCATAATTTCCGTATAATACTGCGTTCCATCTGTGAGCGCATCATAGTAACCGGCAAAAGTGTAGCCTGTTCGTGACGGCTCGGTAGCAGTTGGCATTGCGCTATCAAAAGTCGCTACAACACTGTTTGTTCCACCTGTTCCGTTTTGTTTATCTAGTGTTATTGTTGTTTGGTTAGCAGTCCACCTAGCGTAAATTACTGTACTTATAAAATCTTTATCCCAAGTTCTGGCACTTGCCATTGTGTTCGTATAATACTGTGTTCCACCTGTGAGTGCATCATAGTAACCGGCAAATGTATAACCAACACGGGACGGCGCGGAAGCAGAAGGCATTGCACTATCAAAAGTTGCTATAACACTATCTGTTCCACCTGTTCCGCTTTGTTTATTTAGCGTTATAGTTGTTTGTTTAGCAGTCCACTGTGCATAAAGGATTGAACTTGAAACATTCTTATTCCAAGTTCTTGCGCTTGCTATTGCGCTCGTATAGTACTGCGTTCCACCGCTCATTGCATCAAAGTAACCAGTAAATGTGTAACCAGTTCTCGACGGCGCAGTAGCAGAAGGCATTACACTATCAAAAGTTGCAGTTACACCATCTGAACCATTAATGCCACCTTGTTTATTAAAAGATATTAATGTTGTGTTAGCAGTCCACCTTGCATAAAGAGTGGCAGATGCAACATCTTTATTCCAGGTTCTAGCACTTTCCATTGTGTTCGTATAATACTGCGTTCCACCTGTGAGCGCATCATAATAACCTGCAAAGGTGTAACCTGTTCTCGATGGCGCAGTGACCGTAGGCATTGCACTATCAAAGGTTGCTGTAACTTCACTTGTCCCGCCGGTTCCACCATTTTTATCTAGTGTTATCACTGTTAATTTAGCTGTCCACTGTGCATAAACTATTGTGTTGCTTGCGGTTTTCCAAACACTTAAACTAATTCCACTTGCATCTGTAAACTGCGTTCCACCGCTTGAGGACGAAAACCAACCATTAAAAATATAACCCGTTCTAGAAGAAGTTCCAAAGTTATAATTAGAATCATAAACTGCTGTTGTTGTTGCTGGCGTTGTTCCACCATTACCATTTCTTGTTATTATATAAGTTTTTGCTGACCAAATTGCGTATATTGTTGTCTCTGTTAAAGGAACTTGCCAGGATGAAGGAAGTGGCGATGAACCATCACTGGTTAACGACCATTCACTAAAATTATAACCTGTTCTAGAAGATTCAACTGGTGCAAGTGCGGTGGCCGTGGTTATAAATGAACCTGAATCAAGATTTCGTGATAACGGTTGACCCGATCCTGCACCAAAGTTAAAGTTTATAGTAGTTTGATTTCGTGTCCAGTGAGCATATAGCGTTATTGTTATTTCACTGTCGCCAATCACATAAGGTGTTATGGTATATGATGCATCTTTTAGTAAGGTTGCATTTAAGTTAAGCAGTGCACCTGCGCTATGCGATTGTGTTCCACCTGCGGTTTTTGCCCAGCCTGTGAAAGTGAAGTATGTACGCGCTAGCGTTCCTCGTGTGGCAAGTGCAAAACTGCTTGTGCCAAATCTGGCAGATACTCCACCCGAAGCCACACCATCTCCATCATTAGCATTATAGATGAATTGAACTGTTAAAGGCTCCCAAATAGCATAATAGGTTGTTTGTCCTGTTTCAACTTGCCTGGCGTTTAATTGAGCACTCGTATAAAGTGGAATACTATCGCCAAGGTTTGCATCATTCCATGCCACATTTTGTGTTGCATAGCCTTTTAAAGTATAATATTCTTTTTTAACATCTACTGCAGTTATATTGGAGCCTGTTCCATAAAATGTTGAATTGCTTTGTGCTGTTCCCGTTCCGCTTACGCTACCTCCGTTATAATTTATAACCGCAGTGTTGGCAGTTGAACTAAACACAAATGTTAATTCTATGCTTCCGTTTACCGTAATTGAGTTTGTGTATACTGTTCCTGCTCCACCTATTTGAAGTCCGGAAATTGCTTTACCTGTGGTTTTTTCGTATAACCCAGCAAAAGGTGCCACACTTAAATTAAAGGTGTAGTTTGAACCATAAGCAATTTCAACAGATGATATAGTTACAGAATTTTCATTATTTGGATATTTCACTCCGCCTGTTCCGTTAACAGTGGAAGTTGAGAAAGAAACAGTGTATTGAACCGGCGTCCATTTAGCATAAAAAGTAACATCCGCAGTAAGTGTATGAGGCCAAGATACTGCTGTTGTGAGCCCCGAATCTGTGAACCAGCCTGCAAATGTATAATGAGGAGCACGAGTTGGGTCGGTTGGTTTAGCAATTTGTTGATTATATTCGCCATTAATCTTATTTACCGCCGTTCCACCGTTAGACACAAATGTTATGCCAACTTGCGTTACTGTTATGGCTAGCGTGAAAGATGCATCGTTATAATTTACGCTATCAGTTGGTTTAAATATAATTTGAGCAGAAGTAGTTGATGTTGTTGGTTTTAGCGTTGGAGTAACAAACTCGAAAACACCTGCAATAATACCACTAACCCCTATTGCTGTTTCTGTTATTGTTTTTTCATTTAATAACTGCCCAAAAATGTAAGCATAAGTGCCGTTTTGTGCATTCATTGTTGGAGTAAACTTTGCAATACTCCAAGATAAACTTAGGTCAGTTGTTGTTCCATCTGTCCAGCGGTAGTTTACTTTATCATTTAAAACCACTGTTGCTTGATAACTTCCTGCGTTTGTTTGCACATTTCCGCTAATCGTATAAAGCGCACTTGTTGTGATTGTCGGACTTTGTGGATTTCCATTATATATGAGTGTGCCCGTTGCGATTGGTTTTGCAACTGTAACAAAACCTATGGTCCAATTAATTTCAATATCTGCTATTGTGCCGTCTGTCCAGTTATAGTTAGTTTTATTTTTTAATGTATAGGTTGCAGTATAATTTCCAGTATTAGTTGCGCTATAACCCGTTCTACTCATTGTTACACTATCAAAGCCATCAACGCCAACTTCTTTTATATTTCCGTCATAAAAGAATGAGATAATTACTGCTGTTGGTTTTGTCAACAGTTTAGGAGTTATTTCCAGTGTGCCATTATTTCTAATCACAACATAATTATTTGAAATTTGCACGCCTTCTATTATGATATCATAAAATCCTACATTATCATTTTTCCCCGCTATTGTTGTGATTGCAAAATTTTCTATAATATCATATATTGTGTCGCCTCCAAGCAAAGTAACAACAGTTCGCTCAAACACTGGATTATCTTCGCCATAAACTTTGAATGCATCTAAAACTGTTATAGTAAGCGGAGCAGGTGTGATTTTCCAAGACAATTCAAAAGATTTTTCACTTTCGTCTATCCATTCGTAATTATTATCAAGAGTGATTAAAATAGTGTATTCGCCCACATTTTTTTCTAATGTGTTACCACTAACCAACATAATGCTAGCATTATAATCAACAAGTTTAGAAACAATATCAATATCTTCACCGGCATATTGAATTTCATTTGGCGATAAAGTTGGTTTTATAATTCCGCTTTTTGAGGTTATTTTCAATTTGCCATGATAAATTTCAAAATTATAGTTTTGCGATATTGGTAGAACGCTTGAAATAATAATATCATACTCGCCAACAATGGAAGTTTCGTCAACCATTGTTGCACTTCCTTCAAAAATGAAACTTCCCACTATTGAGTTTGTTTCATCATCTCCTGCTTTAAAGCCGGCAAATGACACGTCAAAAACTGGACGACTGTCACCAAACACCATGGATTTATTATTAGCGGATACTATTAATGTTGTTTTAGTTATAGACCAAGCAAAAACCTTATTTGTTATGCTATTTTCTGCATCATCCCACACATAGTTTTTAATATCAATAAGTGAGATTGTAAGTTGATAACTATCTGCATCCACACCTTTATTGCTGGCGTTTATTATTTCCATGGTGCTGGCATCAAAATCATTTAACTCAAGCGTGTGCTCTTCCCCATCATATTCAAACGATGGGTTCCCAACAATGCTTGGAATAATTAGTTTCTTCTTTAAAATCATCCAATTTAAACCCAAAGGTTCAACACTTTCAGTCACCCATTCCAAATAAAGCACTGTGTCATCTGCAGAAGCATTTAATGATACAGTTATATTATACGAACCCGCATCTTTTTGCGGAGTAACTTCCGTTTTATAATAATCACTTGGTGTGATAGTTGGAACCTGATAATCGCCGTTATAAATTAACACTGCTAAAACTTCGGGAAGTTCAATAATTCCTTTGTATCTGGCGGTATAGGTTGTGTTTGATGTTGCTTCTATTAATTCTTTATCCCAAGTTTCAAACATGAACGATATTTTGTTTTCTGCATCTCTTGTTGGAGCATCTTCTAAGTAAACTGGTATTGTTCCATATTCATAAATACTGGTTGCTAATACTTCGCTATTCCAATTCGCCCATGTTATAGTGTACTTATTTAAATCTAACATGGGAATACTTAAATCTATATCACTTATAACATTTATTATTTCAAAAATTGTATGTTCATTAATAACTCCGGGAGTAACTTGATTTACAGAATAACTTTCTTGTAATAGCGATAAAAGTTTGTTATAACTATCACTGTATGCAGTATTTAGTTTTATTTGAAAATTAAAGTAATAACCATGATAAACTGTGGTTGAAGTTTTTGATATGATAGTGCCATAAATATTATTATTAATTGTTACGGTGTAGGATTTTAAATCATATTTAGCAAATAATGTTGTGTTTTCTGTGAAGGTAGAGTTTGTTACGCCTGTGACTAAATTTCCATTTGCTTCTATAATTTTAACATCTTCACTGCCTGCTTGCATAAAGTATCCCGTGAAAATATATCCGTCCTTTTCGGGAAGAATTAAATCAGTTAATAATATTTCTGCTTTTTCATCCGCATAAAAATCATCTTCGTATTTTTGGAAAAACTGGCTGGTGCATTCATTTGATGCACCATTATTATTAAGAATTATTTTGTAGATATGATTTTCCCAAATTGCGTTATAAGTTAAATCGCCTTGTACTGTAATTTCTGTTTCGGGAAGAAATGTGCCCCCTTCACTATTATAACCCACAAGATTGTAATGCGACCTAGTGATAATTGGAAGTACTACGTTTTGAATACCATAATATGTATTGCTCGCTTGTCCGTTATTGAAATTTATAGTGAGCCTGTTATAATCTTCTTCAACAAAAGAAAGACTAAATTTCATATTGTTTTTAATAGGAAAATTCTCACCATCTAAATACTGCTTAGGTGTTTCACCTGCAACTTCCACCCAAATACCATTTACTGTTGCACCTGTGTCGTTTTCACATAATATTTCATATTTGCTTATATCAACTGTATATGTAGAACCATAATTTAAGCTAAGCATTTCGCCCAAATAAGATCCACCACCAATAATTAAAGAACCTTCGCCACTTAATGGCACATTAACAGGCTTGCCTTCCCAAATAATATAAAGAGTGGCTTCGCCTGTCAGGTTTATTTCATCACTAGAAGTATACTCAAAAGGAGCGGTGGCAAGAGGGTTACTATCGAAACCAACAATATTATAGTTATTAAAGTAATCTAATGATATGTTGTTGATTATAAAGTCTTGATTAATTAATTGAACTTTTTCATTATATCTTCCCCGCAGGGTATATGATTTTTCTTCTCCGTTATCATTTAAAAATATTTTAAGTTCGACAATTTTTGGTGTTAAGCCTGCATGTAAATTTAAACTGTTTTTAACGGGATTATCGAAATTATAAGCGTTACCTACCCCTGAGGAATTGGTGTACCATAGTTCTGTAAAATCATAGGCTTCATTTATTATTTCAGGTGCTAAGTTTTTATTTATTTTCTCGCCGTCGTTTACTTCTATTGTTTTAACTAACACAAAGTCCACAAAAAAAGAAACGGTGTGCTTTTTATTGCCTAACAATATAAAGATACCAAAAGAAACCACCGCTACAAGTAAAATTGATGTGATGGCGATAATTATATTTCTATACTCATTTCGTCGACGCCGTATTCGTTGTTGCCTGCTTGCAATATCAGATAAAATACGCATCTTTTCATCTATGATTGGCGTCTCTTTCTTCTTGTCTATTTGTTTGTCGAAATCTTTTCCACTCACTCCGTATTCCTTAAGTTTAGTGTTATAGTTAGTTTCACCATATCAATAGATTTTATCATAAAAAAACCGCAATCCAAAATTAATTGTAAATAAATAAGAAAAAAGCGCATAAAACACATTTTTTGTATTTTTTATAGATGGTGTTTTTAAGAATTTTTAATTACTAATTATATACTGTGATAACATATTATCCGGATAGTTTTTTATGTTATGATAGTCAAGTAAACCCTTTATGATATATGAGTATTCCACAGTTTTTAAATGTACTGTTTTTTTGTTATTTTTCCTGTAACTTAAAAAAGGTACATATTCATGCCCACTCTCATTTCCTTTTGAGATTGGACAACATCCATGATTACCCACCACAAAGAAAATATCATTTTCATTAATCTTTTCCATTGTATGACCTATAAAACTATCAATTTTTTCTAGTTCATGAGCATACGCAATAAGATCACTTTGTTTGCCATATTTATAAAGGTTAGTTAACCCTGCAAACACCACACCGTTAAACTTCATATCAAAAATTTTATTTAATTGGTGAAGTGTCACTTCATCGGTTGGTGAAAGCACTCTGGAACAATTTTTAATGTGTATAAAAAGTTCGGAAAGGTTGCTTAAAAGAATTACTTTTGTTTTTTTAGCGAGTTTAGAAATTAGCATTTTTTCTTTTGGCTTATATAAAAACTCTTTTTTTTCGTACATACGATAAAAATATCCGGGAGTGCCTCCAAACGGGCGGGCGGTAACTTTATCAATACCAAAATTAATTTTAAGTTCACTTGCAACAATTTCGCAAATTTCATATAGTCTTTCTTTAGTTATTATATTAGTATTAGCTGCCACATGCAAAGAATTATCATTAGACAAGTATAAAATAGGTTTACCTGTTTTAATGTGCTTATCACCAAATTCATCTATTGCTTTTGAATGTTCAGTATGGATATTACCTATAAACTGTAAACCAACCTTTTTTTCAATTTTTTTTAAAAAATTTTCTGGAACACCGTGTATCAGATTTATAAGTGGACCTGTATGAGTGTTGCCAAAAAACTCCATATAGTCATAAATTATATTTTTTCCATTATTTTGTTTTTTTAGTTTACCATAAATAAACAAGTTTTCAGGCTTGTTATATAACGGTTCATCAGCAATCTTTAAAAGACCCATTGAACTTAAATTAGGAAGGTTCATTTTAATTTTTTTATTAACATCTTTGAAGGAGTTTATGGCAGGAATTTGAGGAGGAAGGTCGTATTCCCCAATACCCAGACCATTAACTATCAAAAAAAACAATCTCAAAATAATTTTTACCTATAGTTTTTTTTCACTGCTAGTTTAACATAAATTTATGTAAACTTCAAAAATAATAACGGATTTTATAAAAGTTAATAATTAGAAATAAAAAAAAGCAGTTTAATAAAACCGCCCTTATTTTATATTTATACCTGCTCAGCTTTCTTTTCTTTTTCAACTTTAATTTTTTCTTCGCCATTATAGTAACCACATTTTTTGCAAACAACATGATTTGCTTTTAGTTCATGGCAATGCGAACATTCAACTAAAGAAGGTGCAGTTATTTTCCAGTTCGCTTTTCTGGAATTACGCCTTGCTTTTGATACTTTACCCTTAGGTACTGCCATTTAAGAACACCTCCTTATAAAATTCATCTTATTTTCTGTCAGTCATTATAAACTAAAAATTTAAACTTGTCAACATTTCTTATTAGTTTAATTTTTGTTAATTTTTGTATTTTTAAAACTATCTTATAGTAAATAAATTATATGTTTTTAATCTTTAATTACATTTGTGTTTTTTACAGCTATAATTTATACAGTACTTTTTAAAATGTATTTACTAATACCATACTACTTTTTAATAATATTTAAAGTTTGTTCTGCAATAACACTTTCTTCATCTGTTGGAATAACATAAACTTTTACCTTAGAATCCTTGCTGGAAATATCCGCAGTTTCTCCTCTTTTTAACGACCAGTTCTTTGCGTGATTCACACTAATTCCAATAAATTCTAATCCCTCTAACATATCTTCTCTAATGCTTTCTTGATTTTCGCCAATGCCTGCAGTAAACACAATAGCGTCCACGCCACCCAGCACTGCCGCATACGCACCAATATATTTTTTAGCACGGTGGCAATACATTTCATAGGCTAGTTTAACATCAGGTCTGTCAAAATTGTCGTTTAAATCCCGCATATCGGAAATATCGCCAGTGATACCAAGTAGCCCACTCTCTTTGTTAAAAATGTTTATTACTTCTGTTGGTGTTATGTTTTCTTTTTTACAAATATATTCAACAACCGCTGCATCTATATCTCCACATCTAGTATTCATTATAACACCTTCAAGCGGAGTGAAACCCATAGATGTTTCGATGCTTTCACCATTTTTTACGGCAGTAATGCTAGCACCACTACCAATATGACAAGTTATAATTTTTAGAGTTTTTATATCTCTTCCCATTAATTCTGCGCACTTCCTTGAAACATAATAATGTGATGTACCATGCGCGCCATATCTTCTAATTTTATACTTATCATAATATCTTTTAGGAATAGCATAGCGATAAACTTTTGGTTGTAATGTTTTATGAAAACCAATATCAAACACTGCCACATTTGTGGTGTTTGGGCAAATATCCAAACACGCCTCAATTCCATAAAAAGCACCGGGATTATGCAAAGGAGAAAAATCTACATGTTGCTTAAACTCTCCTAACAACTCTCTTGTTACAACACAACTATCGAAATATTCCTCACCAACATTCACCACGCGATGACCAAAAGCGTTTATTTCATTAACGCTTTTAATAACACCAATATTGCTATCGGTTAAATGCTCTATAACCAATTTAAGCCCTTCTTTATGGTTAGTGATAACAGCTTCGGTTTTTAGCTGTTTACCGTTTGCTACATATTTAATAAACGAGCCTTTATCGTTGATTCTCTCAACATTTCCTTTTGCTATCACTTTATTTTCGTTCATTTCAAATAATTGAAATTTAAGTGAACTGCTTCCTGCATTAATAACTAAAATTTTCATATTTTTTCCTTTTATATAATCTTATAACTTTCCATATTTCATGCTTTTTAAAAAAATTTTACTATTATTAAATTCTTTGCCCTTAAAAATACCCTGCTAATTATATTAGCGTTTTAAAAACTAATGTCTGTTTTATTATTGCAAACAAGTGATTGCAATAGTAAGAACAATTTCCTCTACACTCGCTCCCCTACTCACATCGTTTATTGGCTTTGCCATTCCTTGTGCAATAGGACCAATAGCACTATATCCACCAAACCGTTGCATTAATTTATAGCCGATATTTCCGCTTTGAAGGTCGGGAAATATTAACACATTCGCTTCTCCTGCCACCTTACTATTTGGGCATTTGGTTTTTGCTACTTCATAAGAAACAGCAGCATCTAACTGCATTTCCCCGTCGAAATCAAAATCCAGCTTAAGCTCTTTTAAAAGTTCATACGCTTTTTTCATTTTATCAACACAATCGCCATCCCCGCTACCTTTGGTGGAATAGCATAGAAGTGCAACCTTTGGTTCGATTTCTGCAATCTCTTTTGCGGATTTCGCCGACTGCACTGCAAAATCTGCTATATCATAAGCAGTGGGATTTATATTCATTCCACAGTCCGACAACACATAAATACTTTCCTTGTCATCTTCCTTTTTTGCCATAATAAAAAATGTACTTATTCTAGTGGTGGGAGTTACACCTTTTATAATTTGAAGAGCAGGCTTAAAAGTTGTTGAAGTGCTAACTTCCGCTCCTGCAACTAACCCGTCGGCAAGCCCCAACTCCACCATCATAGTGCCAAAATAAATTGGATCACGCACTAACTTTTTCGCTTCTTCTTCCGTTAAACCTTTATGTTTCCTTCTCATATAAAGCGCACTTGCTAACATGTCTGCCATATTATCTGTTAGAAAATTAATCACTTTTATTGTTTTAAACTGTTCTAGGAAAAAATTAGAAAAAGCGTTGTCGTTATCGGTTAATAGCACTACCTTACAAACGCCTGCTTTTGCACATGTGATTCCTGCTTTAAGTATGCGTTCACTAAAATATGCTTCAGGGAGCACAATAGTTTTACCTGATAATTTTGCTTTTTCAATTAGTTTATTTTCAATATTCGTTGCAAACTTCATAACGCTCCTTAAAAGCTAATAATAATAAAATTTAATTTGACATATTAAATAAGTATTGTATAATTAAGCATTAAATTACACAATTAAACCACTTATGTATCTTACAGCATTTGCAAAATTAAGTAAAGGAAAAATAGATTAGAAATGAAAATATGTGCAATAATTTGTGAATACAACCCCTTTCATCATGGGCATTTAAAACACATAAACGAAAGCAAGGAAAAAAGCGGAGCAGATGCAATAATGTGCATCATGACGGGTAATTTCAGCCAACGCGGAGAACCCACAGTAGTCAATAAACATATTAGGTCACGCATGGAGATTGAAGGTGGAGCAGATATTGTTGTTCAACTCCCCACCGCTTACGGAAGTAGCAGTGCAGAGATTTTTGCGCTAGCAGGCGTTAAAGTGGCAAACTCGTTTGAAAATGTGACTCACCTTTCTTTTGGCTGTGAAACAGAAAATCATGTTCTCTTAACCAAGCTTTCTAATTATTTAGCACGAGAACCTAAGGAATATAAAGATAGTCTTCAAAAGTTTTTAAAACAAGGGAACTCACTTCCTATGGCACGCGAAAAAGCGATGGAAGAGTTGGTGGAAAATAAAATTGTTACATTCGGTGAAAAAGAAGATATTTTAGAAATTTTAAAAATGCCAAATAATATTTTAGCAATAGAATACCTAAAAGCCCTTTACAACACAAAAAGCAATATCCTGCCGCTTTTCACTACGCGCGGTGACTCGGATTTTTTAAGCGAAGATTTAAACGGGAAAGACACTAGTGCCACTGCAATAAGAAGCAGGCTTTATAAAAAGGGCAAAGCAAAAACAGTTAAAAAACTAGTGCCGGCAACAACATATAATTATTTAAAACAAGAGATAAAACATTTTGGACTCCCGGACATAAATATTTTTAACAACATTTGCCTGTATGTGTTAAAAACAAAACCAGCGAGTGAAATAAAACAAGTGTATGATGTTACAGAAGGGCTGGAAAACTCGTTTAAAGAAAGTGCTAGAAACTTTAAAGATTTGCAAGAATTACTATTAAATGTTAAATCAAAAAGATATACTTACACCCGCCTTAAACGAATAGTTCTACGCCTTGTGCTTAATATAAATAAAGATATAATTTCTAAGCTATACAGCATGGAAAAATTACCTTTTATAAAAGTGCTTGCCTTTAAATCAGAGCGAAAAGAACTATTAAAATCAATTTCAGCAAACACTACATTAATTATTAGGAATAGTAATATCAACAAAAATCCAAGCGAAGATTATAAAACTTTAGCCACTATTGAAGATAATGCAAACGATGTTTATAATATGCTACTGCAAAAAAATAAAACCATCCCAAATTATTCGCCCGATCTTTACACAAAAACAATTATATATTAAATACATTTATAAACAACCCATAAAAGTATATAGTAAAAAAAGCCTTTGCAAATTATTTGCCCAATCTTTACACAAAAACAATTATATATTAAATAAAACCTCATTTATTAACTAACCTATAAAAGTATATAGTAAAAAAAGCCTTTGCATACTAAAATTATTTTACCTTTATAAGTATTACTTATTAGTCGTGTGGTTTGCTTTACAATCTGTAAAGATAAATGAGCCATTCCTAAAAGAAGCAATCCTCATCAAATATGATGAACTACTTGCGGAGCGCTGATTAAAAGCTTCGCCGTTTGTGAAGATAAATTAGCCACGAATGTAAGTCCGTCATGAGGTGGATATTGATAAGAAATAGGTACAAAAACAAATAAGGCACTCTTACGAAATTTCGTAAGAGTGCCTTATTATTTATCTTGTGTTCAGGCTAAAACACAAATTTGAAATTTATCATTCTAGGTTCTATATAAATCATATCAATAAGCCAATTTTTATTTTAAGTTATAATTACCCGTGAAAACTCGTGTAATTCTATAAATCGAATTTTGCTCAATAATGAAATATAATATCCTATTTATAAAAACATTTTCGTTACCGTAACTACAATTTTTCGTCAATATAGCATATTTTTTACTAACTTTTTCACTTCTTTTTTTACTTACTTTTTCTTTTTTCACTAACTTTTTCACTTACTTTTTTTACTGTCTTTTTTTCACTTAAAGTGGTTTTAGTTAATAATTTTTTTATTGCTTCAATGTTTTTTTCACAAGCTAATGTGCCTGCATCAATAATCTGCTGTATTTTATTTTTTTCATAAGACATTTCATGAATATTTTTTTCAGTTTCAATATACGGAATAATTTCTATATCTGCAAATTTTTTTCGATTTTTTTGTTGATGCACTATCATTAAATGCATAGTGCTTATAATTGTATCTTGCACGCTCTTTGGCGCTTGTTTTCTATAAGTCCCGGTCATCACATCCACCGCAATAATTATATCAGCACCCATTTCTTTTGCAATATCATCTGGTATGTTATTGAGAAGTCCGCCATCAACTAAACTTCTGCCATTAGAAATAATTGGCGAAAAAAGTGCTGGTATATTCATACTAACGCGTACTGCATCTTTAAGCGAACCGCTTTTAAAAATCACTTGCTCGGCGGTTACCATATCCACGCCCACACACGCAAATTTTATCTTCGTATCTTCAATCTTTTTGTCGCCATAGTGAACTTGGAAAATTTTATTTATTTGCTTACCACCAAAAATTCCGCCACCACGAAACAAATTTGCATCGAAAAATTTGCCTTTACTCATTTTTAAAGACGCTTCTTTAATTTCGTTAATGCTCATTCCGGAAGCATATGCACCACCTATCACAGAACCCATGCTAGTGCCCACAATTATGTCAGGGCGAATACCGTTTTTCTCTAATACCTCTATAACACCAATATGTGCAAACCCTAAAGCCGAGCCTCCACTAAGTGCTAACGCTATCTTAGGTTTTTTCATAAATATCACACTCCTTATAATATCCTATTATAACACACTAAGATAAATTGCTATTATTTTTTTAAACATTTTTATTTTTTTATTACTAATTTGTTTTTTTAAGTGAATATGAGACTCCAAAGAAATTTTAAAAAAATTATCATTATAATAATGCTTTATACACTATACAAATAAAATATATTATTTCAAATTTTCAATCTTAGTGTAATTTAAAAATAACATATCATTTAGCGTTTATAATTAGTTTTACTTAAAAGTAATAAAATTTATTTATATTAAATTAAACTTATATAAAATGAAAAATTGAGGATACATGAAAAAAAACTTTATGATAACAGTCATTTGCGTTTTGCTAATATTTTTAGTAATAAATCCTGCGCTCAATATAGATTCATTTTTTTTAGGCGTACAGGTTTGGGCAACTGCCATTTTGCCTGCACTTTTTCCTTTTTTATTTTTTACTAAACTGCTTAGCTTTTTTGGATTACCCGAAAAAATTGGGAGTGTGCTAAGCCCCATAACTCAAAAATTATATCGAACAGATGGCATCTCGGGATATATCTACACCATGAGTATTCTATCTGGTTATCCAGTGGGTGCAAAACTTACAAGCGATTTTTACGAACTTAAATTAATTGATAAAGGACAAGCTCGCCGTATCACCGCTTACACTTCCACATCCGGTCCGCTTTTTATTGTGGGCACTGTGGGAGTGGGAATGTTTTTAAACCAAACTGCAGGGCTAATAATTTTAGCAGCACATTTTATAGGCGCATTATTAAACGGACTTCTTTACAGAAATATTGGATATGATAAAACCGAAAATAAAAAAGTACGAACTCTAACGATAGAAGATATGCAAAAAATTAATAAAAATATTTTAGAAGAAAGCATGATAAACACAATAAAAAGCATTATGATAATTGGTGGATATATTGCAATATTTTTTATGCTTATTACGCTTCTTAACAACTATCATTTGTTTTTACCAATTGAATTTTTGCTTAGCCAAATATTTCCATTGCTTCCGCCAAATTTCATAACTAGCCTAATTAATGGCATGGTGGAAGTAACAAGGGGGTGTTTGGATTTAAGTAAAAGCATCACAGATATTAAAACATTGATTATTTTTGGTACTGCTCTTATTAGTTTTGGTGGGTTATCTGTTTTTTTTCAAGCATACACTTTTTTAAAAAAGATTGAAATAAGTGCAAAACTATATTTACTTCAAAAATTTACCCATTGCATTATTTCCACCGCTATTGCGTCAGTGTTATGCTTTTTTATTTAATATTTTTTTTAAGTAATAAATAGTAGCCTTTTGCTCATTTTATTTTTAAAAATTAATAATCGAATATTGCAAGTTTTTTTTAAAAAAGATTTATGCGCTTTTTTCTTTAAAATAAATTTATTTACCTTTGAAAAAATATTTGCTGTTTTATTTTATATTTTTTATTGTTTTTTTTAAAAACACTATATTTTATTATATAAAAAAACACGAACTAGATATATTCATGTTTTTTGATTATTTATCATTTTATAAATTTTCTTTTTCCTTGAAAAATCTTGTCTTTAAATTTCTGTTTTTTAAAAAAAATGCATTATTATTTTTTTTCGTTTTTTAAAATATGTTTTAACTAAACGCATTGTAAATATCAACCAAGTCATCTTTTACAATATTGTAATATGATTTAACAGTTTTATTTTTGCCTAACACATATTCTAACGGTATTATTAGCGCATTGATTATTTTAATATTTTGAAGTCTAGTTGCCTCGTTTAGTGCGTTAATAATTATGTAAACTTCTTCTTTTTGTTCCATACGAATTTTATGGTCTTTTAACACTGCCGAATACAAATCACTTAACGACACCATCAATTTTGTGAAACACATTTTTGCGTTATCTTGAAC
This sequence comes from uncultured Clostridia bacterium, assembly GCA_937874195.1. Lineage (GTDB taxonomy): Bacteria > Bacillota > Clostridia > Christensenellales > UBA1242 > UBA11490. Next base: position 15,281 of record CALNBM010000010.1, read on the forward strand.
CATGTTTACTCCTCTAATTTCTTCTTCGTTTTCGTCTTCTCCACTATCATCTCCCCTAACATCTTTGTTTATGTTAGTTATATTTAAACTATCTAAAATGGCTTTTTTAAAAGGAACCAAAATATTTCTAGAAAAATTATTATAACTTAGATTATAACCATCTGGATTATAAAAATATTGGTTAATAAAAGATTGAAGATTAATTGTTTTATTGTCAATCTGCACAAACAAATAAAACGCATACGCAATTATTCTATTGTTCTCTTGTGGTAAAGTGATTAAACTACCATTTTGTTTTTTGCCTGTTAGCGATGCTTTAAATTCCTGCTCAGAATTGTAATCAACTAAACACTCCGAAAACAAATTGTAAAGTGTACTGCTTGTTGCAATACTTTTAAGAAGTTTTGAAATTTTAATATCCGACAATATAAATTTGCCGCTAATAAGTTCATCACATATAGCAAAAAAAGAAACTAGTTTGTCTTTTTCATTTCCAATAACCTTACTCATGCTTAAACTTCTATCTCCTTTAACTGCAACATTAAAAACCGTAGCACTTCCCTATTATATTTGTTTTTTTGGTATTCGCAAAGCAATTTTAATTGTTTTTATATCTATTTGTATATTATTCAAATTAGCACAAATCTTCCATGTATTCTTAAATTTTTAGACTTTTGTGGTTAAAAAACGAATTTTGTCTGTTATAAATACACATGAAATTCTTCGACACAATTAACCTTGCATAGTTTAGTTTTACACAATTTTTCTTTACTATTACAATTATTTATGCTAAAATTTTTGCGGAGAAACAGATGAAAATTGTATATAACGATATAGTAGACAAATTAAAAGTGTTGTTCATTTTAGAAAAAATGGAAATTCCACTAACAAAGAATAGTATTATTGAAATAGTTTCCCGTGACACTTGGTTAAACATCACTTATATGGATTGTATTGAGATTATTTCCCAACTGCTAGAAACAAACTTTATTTTCCCGGTGGATGAAGGTGCAATAAACCAAGAAGATATAAAATATGCAATTTCTTACGCAGGCAGAGAATGTTTAAGTCATTTTTATCAACGCATTCCCACCAGTGTCAGAGAAGAAATTGTGAATTTTGCCAAAGAAAACAGAATGACTTTTAAAAAAAATCAGGAGTATCTTTCGGAATATTCAAAAAATCCAGACGGTTCATATAAGGTGGTGCTAAGAATTAAGGAACCGCTTGTGAATATGTCGCTTTTAGAATTGAATTTAAAAGCGCCCAATAAAAGCACTGCTATTTCTGCATGCTCAAAATGGAAGCAAAAAGCCGCTAACATATTTGAATTTCTATATGATAATTTCATTGATAATTGAAATAAAAGGAAACTAAAATGCAACAAAAAAAATATGCACTTGTAACAGGTGCGGGCGGATTTATTGGCTCACACTTGTCGCAAAAACTGGTGGCGGAAGGCTATCATGTGATAGGCCTTAACAGAAGTGAAACCTCTAAAAATAAAGAGTTCAATAAACTGGTGGAAGAAGGAAAAATCACTCGCATTAGCGGAGATATAACAACATTTGATTTTAACACACTTCCAAAGAAGGTAGACTATATTTATCATGTTGCAGGAAAGGTTAGTGTTTGGGGTAAGTTAGACGATTTTATGAAGATTAACTACCAATCAACTAAAAGACTACTTGAATATGCGAAAAAAATAAAATGTAAATGCTTTACTTATTTTAGCACAGTTGCAGTATATGGTTTTTATGGTTATAAACATTTAAAAGAAAGCGATGAAAAAAAACCATTTAAAAACCCATACTCGATTTCCAAACTAAAAACAGAACAGTTGGTGGAAAGTTTTTGCCGTGAAAATAGCCAAAACTATGTGATAATACGCCCTGCGAATGTTTACGGCGAATATGACTACACTTCATCTCATGAAATATTTACCCGTATCAAACGAAAAAAAATGATGATTTGTGCAAACGGTAAATATTTAAGTTGTTTTGTGTATGTTAAAAACTTAGTAGACGCTTGCTATCTAGCCACAACTAACTACGCAGCAAATAACACCGATTATAATGTTAGCGATGGCAATGACGAAACTCTAAAAGAAATGTTTACTGCTATTGCTCGTGAGTTTGGCGTTAAACCATCTTTTACTAACTTTCCTGCCCCTATTTCTAAACTTATGGCAAGCGGAGTGGAATTTTTTTATAAAATTTTTAGAATTAAAAAAGCACCACTAATAACAAGGTTTTCTGTTTATCAAAATTGCGTTCATTATAACTTTAACATTGAAAAATTAAAAGATATTGGTCATACTTCCGCTTACAGTATGCAGGAAGGAATTAAAAACACTTGTGCTTGGATAAACGAAATAGAATAATTTTGCAGTTTAATTGATACTATAATATTTTTTATATATAGGTGAGTTCAAAATCAATTATAAGTAAAAAAAAACAAGGTTACAAAAAAAATAAATAGCAGTTAGCCATAAACGGATTCTAAACTATAAAATTAAATACATATCAAATAATATCAATAAAAAAGCATGAACATTTTTTTTAAAAGACTAACTTGCTTGTTTTAAAAAAACAACTCATAAAAAATTTAATTATTAAAATTATTAAATCTTAGAGATACAGTTAATTATGAGGTATAATTATGAAAAACAAAATTAATAAAATTTTTGAAAATAGCGATAGAAATTTTAATTTTACGGCTGTATGGCTAACTATAATTTTATTTATATATTGTTATTTCGGCTCTTTTTCCTTTTTTGAAAGCAATTTTTCATCTGTTCAAAACATACATTACTGGAAAATTATTTATCACAATTTTATGAGTTTTATTTTATTTTTTTGTGGTAGCGTAATATTTTCAAAATATGCTTTTAAAACTCAATTTGGGCTGACAAAAGGCAATACAAAATCGGGACTAAAATTATGTGCACTTGCAACTCTCGTTGTGCCAATAATAGCTTTAACCACAATTTTTGATAATGGCATGGTGTCCACTTATCCGCTTGTTGACTTGGCTAACTTATCGTGGTATGCTATCTTCTTTTATTATTTATCTTATTTGCTTTACTATGTTGGTTGGGAATATTTATTTAGAGGTCTAGGTTTTTTTGCCAGCCAAAAAAAGTTAGGCATTGCAGGGGCAATCCTATTCACAACTTTAATTTCTGCGTTAATTCACACAAGTATTGGGAGCTTTGGAAAGCCTATGATTGAAACACTTTCCGCCATTCCGGCTGGAATTATATTTGCGCTTATTGCTTATAACACTCGTTCAATTTGGTATACTGTGTATATTCATTTTCTTATCGGCGCTCTAACAGATGTTGCAATATTTTTTCTTGGTTAAAAGGTTTATACGCTTGATTTTTTTTTATTTTCTCTGTAAATTAACGCAAAGAACATTGTGAGTTATAAATCATATAAAATCTCTTAAAAATAACAGATAATAAAAGTTCTATTGACTTTTAGCCAATAGAAAAAAAATAAGAGAACAACAAGTTTTTAAAGTGAGTATGATTTTGCTTGTTTGCTATAACTTTTATTTTATGTTTTTGTATGGTGTGCTACTGTTTTAACTTATTTTTTATTGCAATATTTTTTACTGTTTTTGCCTTTTATTATTTAGGTCTGCCAATAAATATTAGCATACATGCTTTAAAATAATAGGAATTTCAAGCGGTAAAATACCGCTTTTTTAAATAATATTAATAATCGCATAGCCAAACATTAGCCCCACAATAATCATAAGTTGGCTTCCTTTAGAATTTTTTAGCATTATAGTTTCTGGTATAATTTCAAGTAGTGTCACATAAAGCATTGCACCACCCGCAAATGCCAAAGAAAACGCAGTAATGGAATCATTTATGCCTCCAAGCGCAATTCCGATAATTCCACCAACAATCGTTACAGCGCCCGCTAAAATGCTTAAAAAAAAGCTTTTACCTTTGCTTACACCCCCACCCACGAGCGGTGTGGTTATTGCAATGCCTTCTGGAATATCATGAATACAAATTAATATAGCAAGTTTTAAAGCAGCACCCAAACTAACACCCCCCATAGTGCCAATCGCCATACCTTCTGGCAAGTTATGAAGTGAAATTGCAATGAACATAATAAGCCCGGTTTTAAGTAGTGATTTTCTTACTTTTGTGTCCATACTATCTTTTTCATGTACAAGTATGCTCGGTAGAGATAGTATGGAAAAATTTTTTACAGTGTCCTCGTCTATACTAATTTTTTTTAATTTTCTTTCTAACAAATGATTGATAACAAGGAGAATTGCAACACCAAACACCATACCAAAAATCACTTCAAAAAAAGTGCCAAGGTTTGCACTCTCTGGCACAAGGTCAAAAAAAACTATTGCAAGCATCAGTCCTGCTGTAAAACTTAGTACATAACTGGTTCCCGTTTTAGATAATTTTCCAAAAAATATCCCAATGAGTCCGCCCAAGCCGGCACCAATCAAACCGGCTAGCGAAACATATATAAATGTGGTTAACATAACTTTTCCTTTTTACATTTTATGCTAACCAATTAAAATTATTTCACAATCTTCGTAAAATTGTTCTTTCCTTTTGATATAACTGAGCCGATGCTAACAACTTTATTATAATCTGTACATATAGCGCCGTTTATCTTAACACCACTTTGCTTTATTAATCTACGCGCTTCTGACGAGCTATTAGCAAAGTTTGAAGCAAGCAAACAATCAATTATTGTTGGCGCATCTTTTTCAACTTTAACTTCTTTTATGCTATCAGGAATATTTCCTTTTGCAACTTCTTTATATCTATCGTAAGCGGAAATCACACTACCTTTTCCATGATACTGCGTAACAATGTTTTTACCGTAAACAAAGTGTGCGTTTATAATATCTTCTTCAATTAATTTCTCAACTTCATCTAAATCCATTTTTGTGGTTAATGTGAAATAATGTTTTAGCAGATTATCAGGAACTTTCATACATTTTTCAAACATTACTTCCGCACTGTCGTTTATAGCAATATAGTTATCTAGGCTTTTACTCATTTTATTAACACCATCTAACCCGATTAAAAGCGGAAAAGTGATGACTTCCTGCGGTGTTTGGTCGTAATCTTTTTGCAGTTCTCTGCCAACAAGCAAGTTAAAAGTTTGGTCTGTTCCACCAATTTCTATATCACATCCAAGCGCAACAGAGTCATATCCTTGCATTAAAGGATACAAAAGTTCATGCATTCCAATAGGCTTATTTTCAGCATATCTTTTAGCAAAATCATCTCGTTCGAGAAGCCTGGCAAGAGTGTATTTTGAAGTTAATTTTAATATGCTTTCAAAATTCATTCCTTCTAACCACTCACTGTTATATCGCACTTTTGTTTTAGACACATCTAAAATTTTGCCAACTTGCTCAAAATAAGACTGTGAGTTTGCCCTAGTTTCTTCAAATGTTAAACTAGGACGCGTTTTATTTTTCCCGCTTGGATCGCCTACTATTGCAGTGAAATCTCCAATCAAAAAAACTATTTCATGACCTGCGTTTTGAAAAGCTTCTAATATTCTAAGTGGTACAGTGTGACCTAAATGCAAGTCTGGTCTTGATGGATCTGCACCCAATTTTATAACTAGTTTTTTCCCGCTTTCTAACTTTTCTGTTAGCGTTTCAAGAGAATATATTGCCACTGCATTTCTTTTTAGTATTTCTAATAGGTTTTTGTTTTCAGGTGTCATAGCACTTTCCTTTTAAGTCTTTTGTTTTTTATTTTAATTCATATTTTTTTAATAAAATATTATATTTTTTTGTTCAATTTTTTAAAAGTGAAAATTATTTTCTCTTTGTTTTATTTCTAAGAACTTTTTTAAAATTTTGTTTTCTTCTAAATTTTTTAAAATTTTTTGATTAAATTTTTTAAAGTAAAGTGAAGCTTAATCAAAAATAGTTTATAATTTTATAACTTTTCTTTATTATTTGCAAATTAAACTTAAATTTAGAATTTTTTTAACTACTTTTTAAGCTTAATTGCTTTTATTTTTTATCAAATAAACATATTTAAATTAATAAGGTAATGGGTATTTAGTTATAATTTTATCCACTTCTTTTTTAACTTCGCTAAAGCAACTTTCTTTTTCTTTTATCACTCTTATAATTAAGTTTGCAATAATTTGCATTTGCTCTTCTTTCATGCCACGAGTGGTAACACTTGGCGTTCCAATTCTAATTCCACTCGTTATATTAGGTTGCAATTTATCAAATGGAATAGTGTTTTTATTAACGGTTATCCCCACCTTTTCAAGTATACTCTCTAACTGTTTACCGTTAATTCCAGTGTTAGATAAATCAAGCAACATTAAATGATTATCTGTCCCGTTTGACACAAGTTTTATGCCATTATTTATAAAAGTTTCCGCCATCTTCTTAGCGTTTGCCACCACTTGTTTTTGATAGGTTATAAATTTTTCCTGCATAGCTTCATGAAATGCAACCGCTTTCCCTGCAATGATATGCTCTAATGGTCCGCCTTGTGTTCCGGGGAAAATTGCTTTATCAATTATTTTGGCGTATTTCTCTTTGCAAAGAATTAATCCACCACGCGGTCCCCTTAGTGTTTTATGAGTGGTGGATGTAACCACATCTGCAAATGGAACAGGTGAAGGATGCGCGCCTGCAACAACTAAACCTGCGATATGTGCCATATCAACCATTAAAATGGCACCAACCTTATCTGCAATTTCACGAAACTTTTTAAAATCAATTATTCGCGGATAGGCGCTAGCACCTGCAACAATCATTTTGGGTTTAGTCTCTATCGCTATTCTTTCCACTTCTTCATAATTGATAGTTTCGGTAACTCTGTCCACACCATAATCAATAAATTTGAAATACTTTCCGCTTACATTCACAGGGCTGCCATGCGTCAAATGTCCACCATGAGATAAGTTCATACCAAGCACTGTGTCGCCGTGTGAAAGCAGTGCAAAATAAACAGCGAAATTTGCGTTTGCACCGCTATGCGGTTGAACATTTGCATGCTCAGCATTAAACAATTTTTTAGCACGGTTTATTGCCAAGTTTTCCACAGTGTCCACATGCTCACAGCCACCATAATATCTTTTAGATGGATAACCCTCGGCATATTTGTTTGTGAGCAAACTACCCACCGCTTCCAACACACTTCTAGAAACAAAATTTTCACTTGCTATTAACTCAATAGTATTTTTCTGCCTGTTAGTTTCTTTTTTTATAGCATCAAAAATTTCCTTATCAACATGCTTTAAATGGGAGTATTTAATTTGCATAGTTTGTCCTTCATATAAACATTGATATAATAATAGCATAAAGATTGAAAGTTTGGCAACTTAAATTCTTTTTTTATTCCTTAACGATAATGAAATATTTTCAGGCTTTAGCCAAGTAAAAGTATTAAAATATTTTTGAATAAATATAAAGATATGGTAAAATGTTATTTATAGAACTTTGCCTTAAAGTGTTTGATATTATATTAATTTCAAATATAATTAACTATTCGTCCGTTGATTAAATTTTATTAAAACTTTAAAAAAAACAAAAATTTTAATAATTTAAAATTTTATTTTACAATATTTTGCCGTTGGGAGAAAAGATGAACAAAGAAAAAGAACAAAACTTAATAAGCCCCCAAAAGACGAAACTAAAAGATAGCAAAAAACAACTGCTTCCTAAAAAAAAGGTTAGAATAAATAAAAAGCGTGTTCCACTTAGTGAAATTGAAAGAATAAATGCTCTTTATAATGTCGGACTGACTAGCGACCAAGCAATCCAACGAGAAAGTCAAGGCTATGAAAATAGTATAAAAGATAAGAACGCAAAAACAATCGGCTCCATTCTTTTTACAAATATTTTTACATTTTTTAATATGCTTTCTTTTATTGTTGCAGGTGCGCTTATTTATGTTGGTGCGGGACTGGGTGACATGTTTTTCATAGTTATTGTGTTTGCAAATATGACGATTGGAATTATTCAAGAAATTAAAGCAAAGAAAACTATTGAAAAAATTAAATTAGTCACCAGCCCAACCGCTAAAATTGTTAGAGATGGTTTTTTAACTGATAAAAATGTTAATCAAATTGTGCTCGATGATGTGTTATATTTTGAAACAGGCAAGCAAGTGTCCGCAGACTGTGTGATTATTGACGGCGAAGTGGAAGTAAACGAATCTCTTCTAACAGGCGAAAGTGTTTCCATTAAAAAGAAAAAAGGCGACACTATACTTAGTGGTAGTTTTATAGTTGGCGGAAAATGCTATGCTCGAGCAGACAGAGTGGGAAACGATACTTATTCCGCAAAACTAGCAGAAAAAGCTAAGCAATATTCTAAGCCCAAAAGCGAACTATTAAAAAGCATGCGCCTTATTATTAGGTCTATTGGTGTTGTTATCATACCGATTGCAATACTAATGTATTTAAACAATTTTAAAGAGACTGGGATATATGCTGACACAATTCGGCTTACCGCAGGCTCAATTATTGGAATGATTCCCGCAGGAATGTTCTTACTAACTAGCATGGCACTGGCAGTGGGCGTTATTAAACTAGCATCTAAGCGAACACTGGTTCAAGATTTATATTCTATTGAAATGCTGGCACGAACAGACATTCTTTGCCTTGACAAAACAGGCACAATAACTGACGGCACTATGAAAGTTTGTGCGGTTGAAGAACTAGACGGCAGTCCGCAAAAGAAAATCAATGAAATTGTGGGCTCCATGCTCACCGCTCTTGACGACAATAATCAAACTTCCCGTGCTCTTGTTGGTTACTTTGGTTATAGTAAAGAATATGTGAGTTTAACCGTATCCCCTTTCACAAGTTCTAAAAAACTATCTGCTGTAACTTTTCGAAATGGTGAAACATATATTTTAGGTGCACCTGAATTTGTTATGCGGAGTAAAAATAAATCATTAGACGAAAAAATAAAACAGTATGCCAGAAAAGGTTTAAGAGTTTTAATGCTAGCGTCTAGTAATGGACAAATAATTAAAGACAAACTCCCCACCGATAGAAAGCCTGTTGCACTAATTGTTATAGAAGACCATATTCGTGAAGATGCAGTTGAAACTATAAACTGGTTTAAAGAAAACGGTGTAAATATTAAAATTATATCTGGTGACAGTCCTATCACAGTTAGCGAAGTAAGCAAGCGGGTGGGAGTAGAGGGAGCTGAAAAATATATCAATTTAGTGGGACTAAACGAACAACAAATAGTGGATGCAGTTGATAAATACACTGTGTTTGGCAGGGTTTCACCCGAACAAAAAGCGTATATAATTAAAGCCTTGAAAAACAAAGGACATAAAGTGGCGATGACGGGCGATGGTGTTAACGATATACTTGCCCTAAAAGAAGCCGATTGCTCCATTGCAATGGCAAGCGGTTCGGAAGCAACCAGGCATGTGAGCCACTTGGTTTTGCTTGACAGCAACTTTTCAAGTATGCCAAGCGTTGTGGCAGAGGGCAGGCGCGTTGTTAATAATGTGCAAAACTCGTCATCACTGTTCCTTATGAAAACACTATTTACTATTATCTTATCTGTATTTTGTTTAATAATAAAAGAGAAATATCCATTTTCTCCTTCACAAATGCTACTGCTCGAACTTTGTGTTATAGGAATACCATCCTTCTTTTTAGCATTGCAGTTGAATAAGGCAAAAATAAAAGGGCGGTTCTTAAATAATCTTATAATGAAAGCTTTGCCTGCTGCAATATTATTTTTTATTCATGTTTTCCTTTGTTACACACTTGTTAAACTTAATTTAATTATGGAATATAAATATAAAACAATAGCGTCTCTTACTGTTACATTTGCCGGGCTACTCGTACTTTATCGTATATGCAAACCATACGACATTTATAGGACAGTATTATTCACATCTATGTTATTTTTGATAGTCACATTACTAAACTTTGCTTACCCTATATTTAATTATGAACTATTAGAAATAACCGATATTTTATTTATAATTGTGTTTGTACAAACGCTTAACCCAATTTATAATATGTTGGTGCGATGGTTTGAATGGATGCAACGAGATAAAAACACTAAACAACAATAAAATAAATTTACTATTAAACGGAGAAAAAATGGCTAAAATTTTAAGCGTAAAAAACATAAACGAAAAGATAGAAAGTGATGTAAAAAAAATTATTCTCGACACAGAAAGCAGATATCGTGGTCAATTATTTAAATTGGCGGAGAAAATACTATCTAAAAAAGATACCAATATGGTATTGATTGCAGGACCTTCATGCGCAGGCAAAACAACAAGCGCAGAACTTCTTAAAGAAATTTTAGAAAAGCGTGGGAGACCCGTTATAACTATTGGAATGGACGATTTTTTCTTTGATCGCGATAAAAGCCCAATTCTCGAAAACGGGTTAAGAGATTTGGATTCGCCAAATGCTGTGAATGTAAAACAAATGAAAGAGTGCTTTGAAAGTTTGTTTAGTGGCAAAAAAACAGGATTTCCAACTTTTGATTTTATAACAGGCAAAAATATTGCAGATTTTAAAACAATACAATTAAAATATAATGCAATTGTTATATTTGAGGGTTTGCATGTTCTTAATCCACTAATTTTAGAAAATATAGGCACACAAAATTATTTTGAAATTTATGTTAACGCACTATCCCACTTCAAACTTGGTAAAGAAAAAATGAACACTGTGGATATTAGATTGTTTAGGCGCATGATAAGAGATGTAAGCAGAAGAAAACATAGCGTAAACACCACCCTTAAAAACTGGGATGCTGTTTGTGAAGCAGAAAACAAATATATATCAAAATTTAAGAAGACAGTTAACGCGGTTGTTGACACCACTCATGATTATGAACTTGGTATTTTAAAAGTTGCGTTTCAAGAAATGATAGCAAAAAAACAAGCAACCTATTCGCAAATCAGTTTTGCTAATTTAATTAAAGAAATAAAACCTGTTGATAAAAGCCTTCTCCCCCACACCACCCTAATGTGGGAATTCGTTGACCAACCAGAGGATGAGGAAGAAAATTGCAATAAATAAAGAATAACAAAATAATACTTATAAGCGACTGCAAAAAATCTTTAAAAAATAAAAATCATTTATGCAAATAAAAAACAACCACTAATTACATATAACCAAAACAACTATAAAATAATTAAAATCATTAAGCAGATAAAAAAGGTAAAAAAATTTGTATATAACTAAAATAACTATAAAAAAGTTAAAATCAAATTATATATAAAAAAATTACTATAAAAAGTTAAAATCAAATTACATATAAAAAAAACAACTATAAAAAAGTTAAAATCATTAAGCAATTCATTAAAAAAAATAGTTGAAATCGCCTTTCAACTATTTTTAATTATAAATAAAAATTTCTTTCTATATCATATAAAACAGCAACTATGTCTTGACAAATAATAATAATTGATTAATAATGAACAAATATAAAAGGTAAATCAAAATGCAAAGTAATATCACAATGGAAAAAATAGTTAACTTGTGTAAAAACAGAGGGATTATTTTTCAAGGCAGTGAAATTTATGGCGGTATGGGAAACACTTGGGATTACGGTCCTGTGGGAGTGGAAATAAAAAACAATATAAAACGCGTATGGTGGAAAAGATTTGTTCAAGAAAACCCAAACTCCTTTGGTTTAGATGCTGCAATTTTAATGAATTCACGCGTTTGGCAAGCCAGCGGTCACACATCATCTTTTGCCGACCCCAAAATAGACTGTAAGGAATGTAAGAGCAGGCTTAGAGCGGACAACCTAGTTGAATCACATTCCAAAGGAAAGGTGGATACAGATGAATTAACCGACGACGAAATGCAAAAGTATATTGATGAAAATAAAGCAAACTGCCCTGTTTGTG
>CALNBM010000011.1 GCA_937874195.1 uncultured Clostridia bacterium
CGGAAAACCCCTTACGCCGAATTCTCTTGTCAATTTCAAATCTTCTTCAAAAAGTATTTTTGCTTTACTTTCAAAAATCCTATGCCACTCGTCAAATCTTTCTCCCATACTAAGTTTACTATGAAGCACTGCGATTTCTTCGCCAAACCTAGAAAAGAATAAACCAACCATTTGCGGAGTGAGTGAAATTTCGGGCACAAGCATGATTGCAGTTTTATTTCTTTTTAGCATATTTGTGATAATATTCATATAAACTTCAGTTTTACCACTGCCAGTAACGCCATGTAATAAAAAAACATCGTGTTTGGATGCTGTGACTGTGTCAACTGCTAACTGTTGCATTTTAGTTAACAAAACTATCTTATCTTCATTTTTGATAACAAATGCTTTTCGGCGTATTTTTTTAGTTTTTTCAAGTAGTACGCCATCTTGAATTAGTTTTTTGACAGTAGCGGAAGAATATTTTTTATTTAAATTTATAGAACAATCTTCTCCAACATTTTGTAAGTGAGTTATAAGAAGAGGAATATTTTTCGCATTTTTTCTTAAATTATTTAAACAATTTTCAACTGTTTTCTCGTCTGCTAAATAATAATTTTTTACAATTTTTGCTTGCACTTTACCACTGCGAATTTGAGACGGAACAATAAGTCTTATTATGTCTACATACCGCAAATGATAAAGGCTTTTCATTTCATCAATTAGCCCCATAAGTTCTGGCAAAATAATAGGCTTGATGTTTAATATTGACTTTATTTCTTTTAATTTCTCTTGTTGAACTTCGCTAGTCTTTTTTATTTTTAAAACAAAGCCCTCTATCTTACGAGCACCAAACGGCACAACAACTTGATGTCCTACCATCACTGTTAAATTTGTGGGGATAATGTAATCAAATATCTTATCAACTTCGCTAGATAAAACATCAACAATAACTTCTGCTATCATACTTTTATTTTATAATAGTTTTCATAAAGAAGCAAATGAATTTAAAGTTTCATGTTATTCATGTTAGCATACTTATCGTAATATATTTGTTTTTTTTAAAACGCACTTTAAATATCTTTATTTTTCTTAAATATTAGAAAAAACAAAAAAAATTGTATATATTTTTTTGTATTCACAACAAAATTAACTATAAATTTCAACAAAAAAGTCTGCCTTTTAGAAAGTTACGATGCTCTATAAAGAAACAAAAAAATGTTTTTGTCCAAGATTTGAAAAATTCTTCTAATAGTTTGCAATCTTTAAATTTTTAAAACCATAAATAAATTTTCATTTTAAAAATACTTACATTTCAAAATTTGACTTTTTATTTCTCCCTGCCACATAATTTTTATCGTCAAATTAAAAATAATACAGAACAACCTAAAAATTGTTACTATTGGATAAAATTAACCTTAGATGCATGAGAAAATGAAATTGATTAGCTCGCACAGGAAATACCCAACTTTTAGACAGAGATATTTTTATCAATGATTAAATAGCGTGTAGATTGATTTGCTATAATAAAAAAAGAGTAGATAATTTCTACTCATTTTTATTCTGCAACTATTTTCCCATTATAAATTTCATAAACTGCTTTTGTTACTTTTGGACTTGCTAACGGCTGGAATTCTTCTACCGACTTTTGTTGTAATATTTTAGAACGCTTCCCAATAATAACAGCCAATTTATAAGGATTTCCAACCTTTTCAATTAAAACATCAATAGGTGGCTCTAATAACATATTCCTGCTCCTTGTTTTAAAACTTATTCTATATAGTATATACATGCATTATAAAAAAAGTCAAGTAAATTAATTAAAACAATTTTTAATCTTACTCAAATAATTAATGCCAGAGCATTTCTAGATTTATCTTAAAAAAACTTTACATAAACTCTTATAAATAAACTTTTTTAATTTTGCCAGTTAAATATAAATATCTCAAAATTTTTTATAAATATAAACCTGTCATTTTTTTAATCTTTCATATAATAATATAAAATTTGCAAATTAAACGATATTTATTTATGTTTGTTTGTTAAATACTTCTATGAAGTAAAATTTATATCATCACTGGCAAGGCAAGATACGACTAACAATTTGCAATTTTTTTATATTCTAAATATTTCTATTTTTATTTTCTCGTATCTATATTATATTAAAAAATATCTATACAAATTTTTCTCTTACCAAAATAATTATTTAAATTTATAAATAATCTTTCTTTTTTATATTTTTAAACTGTTAGTGATTATTAAACTTTAAATAAATTTATTTACAGGCGAACAACTTTTTAAACTTTAAATAATTTTACGAACAAATTTATAGATTGCTTTTCGCAAACGCCTTGTGACATTTCACATTATTATTAAACTTTCCCATGAATTCTTTTATAAATTTAACAAAAAAAGACCACTTCATAAATGAAGTGGTCTTTAAACTTACCATATTAAATAGAGAATCTAAGAAATGTTAATTTCGCTATCAACATAAAGTTGATAACACCTACTTACCTATTTTATCTTACTGTAAGCAGGATTTTTATCATAATTTTGCAAATTATTCGTGAGAATAATTTGCGCTCTTTTTAAATTTGAATATGTGTTAGCGTTAAAGCTAACTATTATACTCTTTAAAAGGAGGTGATCCAGCCGCACCTTCCGATACTGCTACCTT
>CALNBM010000012.1 GCA_937874195.1 uncultured Clostridia bacterium
CAACTTCTAGCGGTGAAATTGATCTTATTAAGTTGCAACCAACCGGTCCTTATCAACATTTTATAACCGAGTTTTATAACTTTGGCATTAAAGGTAATATCACAAATGGTATAAATGATGCCAATCCAACCGAAAATCAACATATAAGATGGGGGCTTTGGGTGGATGCAAGCCATGAAAGAGGTGGATTTGAAGCAACTGGCAACAGTCATAACAAAACTATTGCACAAGTAACTATGAAAAATGTGGAATTTTCGAATCTTTATGTTGGTTTAAGAATAGTAAGAGCGTCGGAAATTACCCAACCAAGTATTATTGAAAATGCAATATTTAGAGATTGTTGGGATACTGGTATTCAATTAGACGGTGCCATTATCACATTAAAAGATATAACTTTCGGTCCTTGTGGTTTTGCGGGTATCGAGATATGTGGCAGTGGTAGTGATACTGCATTAGTAAAAAATGTAACTAATCTTAATTATGACATTGATGATTATGTCAGAGCAAATCAAGAAGTTATTTTTAAAGGGGAAATTATTAACCAGGAAGGAAATTGGACAGATGGGAACACTGCAAAATTAATGGGTATGTTTGGTTCTGATGGAATTAATGCTATATTAAACTATTCATACATGGAAGCCTTTAAAATTGATGAAGAAAATGTAGATATGACTTATGTATCGTATTTTGCGAGTACTACTGAACAAGGAGCAGTAGGGGAATATGCTTTAATTGCGTTAAATTTAAATGACATTAGTTTTGACACAAGCTCACCTGTTATTGTTCATAATAATGATTCTATAAATAAATTTGATGATTTTAATAGTGAGGTTCTTCATTTGAATGATATAGAAGGACCAATTTCACCAAACGAATTAGCGAAAATTCAAATTGTAACCTTAGATTTAGTTTTACCGCCAGAATTTGGTGGATTACAACTTGGTACTGCTCTTTTCTATAATCCAAATTACGATCCAATGGCTGCTTAAAAAATATAAATTTGTATTTTAATAATTAAAAGATAAATAAATATCCACCGGCATAGCCGGTGGTTTTTCAGATGCGGGCGTAGCCCTATGTTACTAGCATAACGAAATCGTTTACCCTTGTCTGCCACTTGCGACGCTCACCTTTATTTTTTAAATGGGTCTAACATTTCCGTTATCGCAATCTGTTCCCTCAACTTATCTTCTTTCAGTTGGTTCGCGATGTACTCCTTAATTTTTTGAGTGTTTTTTCCAACTGTATCAACATAATATCCTCTACACCAGAATGTTCTATCTCTATATTTAAATTTCATATTTGCAAATCTTTCATATATTAACAAGCTACTTTTTCCTTTCAGAAATCCCACAATTCCGCTTACGCTGAATTTCGGTGGGATTTCTACTAACATATGCACATGATCAGGGCATACTTCTGCCTCTACGATTTTTATATTTTTCCATTCACACAGCGACCTTAGAATTGCTCCTATTTCTCGTTTTAATTGTCCAAATATTACTCGTCTTCGATATTTGGGAGCGAAAACTATATGATACTTGCAATTCCAAGTCGTGTGTGTTAAACTATTTATGTCATTCATTGACTTTTTCTCCTTATGTTAAAATTTAGCGTCTGGCAGACACTTTATTTTAACATAAGGAGATTTTTTATACAACGGTAAACCTTGCTGAACCCCCAGACTATCTGGGGGTTTTCTGATACAATAAAAAAGTGAGATTCTCTATTTAAATTTTTAAATAATCTTTAATTTTTTTAAATAATAAAGTTGATTTTTTAAAATATGGCATTAAGACTTTATGCTCGTATTTGCGTTATAAAAATAAAACCACTAATTTATGGTGGTTTTAAAAATATAAATAATTTTAAAAATCTTGCAAAACAATAGATATTAATAGTTCAGCTAAATTTTATGCATAGTTATAGTTCATAAACTTTTATATATATTTTTTGATAAGTTTGTTAAAAAAAACTAGCTTTTGGATTTTTTATATGTATTTAATTTCCCATTTCTTGTTCATGCTTGTCGTTTTGTTGCTCTTCAATTTCTTTATTATAGTTGATAATAAATTTATTATAATCTTCAATATATTGTTCTGCGAGTTCATTTGATTGCTTGTTAAACTTTTCCACCATAAAATTTGCAAAAACTTTTTGATTGTCTTGTTTATTATCGACATTGATTAAATCGTTAGCGAATATTTCTTGAACCAAAAAATCATTTATAAAAAGAACTCCGCAATCTAAATTATAAGAAACAGGTAGCAATATCTTGAATAATGCACTTAAAGCATGATAGCCTAAACCATCATAATTTTCGCTAGGCTTTTGTTTACATTTAATTCGTAATGCATAAACATTCTTTTCTTCGTCGTAAATTTTATCATAGCCAACTTTATTATAATCATTTTCTAATGTTTCGTTTTTAGATATAACATATCCGAATCTATCCACCATTTCATGTATATCTTCGTTTGTTAAATAATCTAAATATTGATTTTTCTTCATTGATTACTCCTTAAATTTAAATAGAAGATTTTTCATTTTGTCAATACTATGTTAAATTAATTTTTTTTAAAGTTTTAGTTAGTTGTGTTATAAAGTATTATATAATAACATAATTAGTTTATTTTAGGTAGTATTTTTAGTGCATGAGAGTAACTTTTAATTTATTTGAGGTTTTAAGCGAAAAAGTGAGTTTCTTTATTTACATTTTAAATAATCTTTAATTTTTTCAAATAATAAGGTTGATTTTTTTAAATGAGGCATTAAAACTTTTATTCGTATTAGCATTATAAAAATACAACCACTAATTTATAGTGGTTTTAAAAATATAAATAATTTTAAAAATCTTGCAAAACAACAGATATTAATAGTTCAATCTAAATTTTATGCATAGTTATAGTTCGTAAACTTTTATATATATTTTTTTGATAAGTATGTTAAAAAGCGTTGCTTCGAAATTATTTTATATGTATTTAATTTTCCATTTCTTATTCATGCTTTCTTTTTGTTGCTTTTTAATTTTTTTAATTTACATAGTTTTGAGTGTTTTTTTGTAATTTAAAATACTCATATAAAATTCAAATTTGTTAAATAAAACTATTAATCTTAGATTTTATTAACTGTTTTTAATAATTCTTCATAAAATGGTGCTGTAACTATATTAATAAAATAAGGAAGAATACGAATAATGTTTTTTTATGATAATAGATGCACTATAAATAGATGTAATAGATGCGTTTCTATATGTAAGTCTTTCACTCAAGGTCCTAGGGGTGCAACCGGTCCAACCGGTTTACCGGGTCCAATCGGTCCTCAAGGAGTTCAAGGTCCAACAGGTTCGACTGGTCCAACAGGTCCAACAGGAGCTCAGGGAATTCAAGGTTTAACTGGTTCCACTGGCTCAACAGGAGCAACTGGTCCTGCGGGAGAAGATTCGTGCCCATTTGCTGGAAATCTTGTTTTTAATGGAGACATGGAACTTTTCACTGGTAATATTCCAACGGGTTGGACTTCAACAACTCCAACCGAAATTGGAGAAATGAATGCACCGGGTAGAGTTCATACTGGTGAAGCTTCCGTTAATATTGGAAACGGTGATGTTTTAACACAAGAAATTTCTGGTATTAATCCTGGTTGCATGTATGAATTTTCATTCTTTGCACGCGGTGAGGGTTTACAAGTGGGAGTAATTGCAATAGTGAATTTCTTAACACCTGGCGGAGATGTTCTTGGTGCAATAATTAATGTGCGTCAAGAAGACTTGCCAACAGATAACAGAAATTTCTCATATTACAGAGTGTTTACAACTCCCGCACCAATAAATGTTACTGGAGTTAGAATTGACTTTAATGTTACTGCAGAAAGTGAACAATCTTTAGATTTAGATGATGTATCTTTCAGTTAGGATTTAAAAAATAAAATAAAGATAAAAGAATCACATAAAACTTATGTGATTCTTTTTATTACGAAGTAAACCATGCTATCGCTATTATCGTGTGAGAGTTGCGAATATTTTATAGTCATGAATTCAAAACATTTGATATTAAATTGTATATTTGCGAGGGGATTAGGTAAAAAAAAATTCCTAATTTTAATATATCTATTTTGGGTATCTTTCATATCAAAATTTATTTAAGATTTTTATTAAAATATTATAGTTTTTATTTCAATAATTCACACAAATAGTTACTGTTATAGTTCAATTCAATATTTAACTGTATTTTGAATCTATTTTTTGTAATTTTATTATCTTTCCTTTAAAAGGAAATATATTTGTTAAAATAATGTTTTTTGTGATATAATAAACAAAATTGTTTCATTGGGGGCTCATAATGATTTTACGAGACGAGTTAGCAACAAAAATAAACTTGGATAACGGAGTAATCAAAAAACTAAAAATTAAAGATTACAAAAATATTTTAGTGCTTACTGGCCCAAAGAATTCTTTATCAATTTTTAAAAAACATATAGAAAAAAGATTAAAGAGTAAATTTCACTTATACTCTAAAATAAGAACCAATCCTAGTGAAAATGATATTTATAACATTGTCAATTTCGCACGAAGTAAAAAAATTGATGCTATTTTATCAGTTGGTGGTGGAGCGGTGATGGACTGCGGAAGAATGGTTAGTTTGCTACTTAGCCACGGTGGTCTGCTTCATGAATATGTTGAGGGTGGAACAATCGGCACCGTGGGAATAACTCCAAATCTTATATATCATATAACAGTGCCAACTATCAGTGGCAGTGGTGGGGAAGTATCGGGCGTTGCAACATTCAAAAGAGCAAATAGATTCTATACAATTTCCAGTCCTTTTTTGCGTCCTAATGAAACTTATATTGATCCTAAATTAATGTTAAATATTCCTAAGCAAGTTTGGGCAAATATTGCGTTTGGTGGTTTTATAAAGTCATTGGAAGCGTATGTTTCCACTTATTCCACCTATGTAAGCGATATGTTTGCAGAAGAATCTTTAAAAGCATATATAACAAATTTAAAACCATTGCTTGAAAACACTAAAAATTTAGATTACATAAACAAAATCGTGGTGGCATCATTAAACTCACTTATTGCTAAAAACATGTCTAGCGGTGGTGCGATAAGTGCTATTGCAAGTAGCCTAAGCGCAACTTTAAATATTCATCACGGCACTTGTCTTGCACTGCTTACCCCGGAGGTGAGTGATATAAACTATGTATATAACAAACCTAAATACAACAAAATAATAGAGATGTTTGGTGAAAAAGAAAAAGTGAACGATAAAAAGGAAATCGACACCACAAAATCTAAAACAAAATCTATTGGCGAGATTCTTTCTAAGTTTATCGATGATATAGGTGTTCATTTACCAAGCATAAAAAACAAATTAAACGAACTAGCAATAGATGTTATATCCGATCAAAGTATTACATACAAGATATTTGGTAATCCTAAAGATATAACAAAACAAGACGTTATGAAAGTTTTATATAAATTAAAATAATTATAAAATTAATTTGACTTTTATGTTTAAATTTGTTTAAATAAATTGATATATAAAAAAAAACTAATGGAGTAAGTATGAAAATTGTCAAAACAAAGAAACGAGATTTACTAATTGTTTTAGCGCTTGCAATGGCTTTTATTTTAGGCCTAGGATTTTTTAATTTCATAAATACAAACGCTTTTAACTCTAGTCTCTCAAAAGTTTTCGCAGCTGATTTTGTGCCCGGCGATATGCCGACAGAAAACTGGGCAAACACAAATTTTCAAGGAGAAAACCTGTTTATAAATTTGGATGCTAATAATGGCAATATAACTGACACCAGTTTGCTAGGTTCGGGAACAGAGGCTGAGCCCTATCAGATATCAACTGCTGAGGAACTCGCGTTGTTATCTTTTGTTTCCAGAAGGGCAAGCTATTATTCTCAATTTGATGGCCTTTATTTTAGGCAAACAGCCGATATTTCTCTTGTTGGTAAACTTTGGACGCCTATTGGAACAAGCAACTCCGCACGGCGTTTTGCAGGAAATTTCGATGGTGGCAATTTTGTTATTTCTGGCATGTATGCTTATACCACCAGTAGTGAATATTGGGGGCTGTTTTCATCGATTGAAGGTGGCGAGTTTAAAAACATTAAAATTGAAGATGCTTATGTTAACAACATGTCGAGAAACTACGCCGGTATTTTATCTGCTTACGCACTAAATGTGAAAGTAAGTAATGTTGAAATTAGTGGTTTACTTACCGCACAAGAAGACACAAAACCTGATTTTATAGGTCGAGGTAGTTATATTGGTGGCTTGTTTGGTTTTGCGGAAAACACAAGTGACATTGCCACAAACATTATAACAAATGTAACAAACAATGCAGTTGTTCGGGGAGGAACATATGTTGGTGGTGTTATTGGATATTTAAGAAATGTTAATGTTTCTGCTCTTTCAAACTCTGCCAGCGCAAAAGTTTATGGTGATGCAAATAACAATAACTACACAGGCGGCGTTATAGGCTTGATTGATGGTGTGGGAGATATATCTGTTCAACAATTATTAAATTATGGATATGTTCAAGCAAACTATTCTACCGTTGGTGGTTTAGTTGGTAATTCCACCAACAATTATGTAAGATTAGTAATTGAAGACTCTAAAAACTTTGGTGTTGTTAAAGCTTTAAATGAAAGTCTTAACGAACATAGAAATATTGCAGGTGGTATTATTGGCAGAGCAAATTATATCACTTTAATTAATGTTGAAAACCACGGCGAAATTTTTGCTAGAAATGAAATCGGTGGTTTAATGGGTAGAAGTGATAGAGAAACATTTATCATAAATTCATCAAACGGTGATGAAATTGATAAAACTGAAGCAAAAATAAACGCAATAGCTGTTAATGATTCAGGTGGTTTTCATGCAGGTGGATTAGTGGGGTATATTTCAAATATAACTCATATAGAATCGTGCGATAACTATGGTGAAGTTATAGGAAATATAAATTCATACGGCTATAATGGTAATGGCGGTCTTGTTGGCTCTTGGGTGGGAAAAGATTCTAGTATAATAAATTCAAATAACCATGCTAATATAACAGGAAACGCAGTAGGTGGTGCTATTGGTTATATAAGCGGTGCAAAAATCGATATAATAGGTTTCATAAACTATGGCACTCTTACTTCTTCTCGTATAATAAACGCTTCTGCTTTACGAGGAGTGGGCGGTGTTATTGGTCTTGCATCAAATGCTGGTAGCACAGTAACAATATCAAATGCTATTAATAACAGTGTTGCAAAACTATATGGTAGTTTTGTGGGTGGTATTATTGGTAATGCAAACGCAATGGGGATAATAACACTAAATTCTTGTGAAAACTTGTCTTCTATTGTATTAGAAGAAGAAGTTTTAGAAGGAACGACAATTAATTGCAAACCAAATTCAGTGGGTGGATTAATTGGTTATAGCAACGCTCGTTTAGTAGTAAATAACTCATATAATAAAGCGGAGATTAAAAGCAGCGGCAATTATGTTGGAGGACTTGTGGGCAGAATGCTTCACTCTACTTCTACATTACTTAATTGTCATAACGAAGCTAGTGTTACAGGTTTCAGCTATGTTGGTGGAATAATTGGTGAAGGTCGGGGAACTTACACTAGTGTTACTACTTTGTTCGGCACTACTATAATTGGCACAGGTAACTATGTCGGAGGGATTATCGGCTTATCTTATGGAACAACTTTTATAAATGTGTTAAACAATGCTGAGATAAAAGGCGGTTTGGTTACAGGTGAAATCGGTAGTCAAGTTCATAATGATGGTAGTTATATCGGAGGCTTAATTGGTTCATCAAACTCAGGCTCAACTGTCAGAATAGAAGATTCAATGAATAATGCTAAAGTTTTTGGTAGAATAGCAGTTGGTGGATTGATTGGTAGAAGTACTCAAACAACCATTATTTTGCAGTCTAAAAACACTGCACAAATAATAGGCACTTACTATTATGTGGGTGGTCTTGTTGGTCAACAATCGGCAGGAAATTTGCAAATAAATGACAGTGAAAACACAAATGCAATAGTATCCAACACCCTTTATGTAACCACAATTGGAAATGTTTCATTATCAACTGGTGGTATTGTTGGTTCAGTAACTGGAACAAATTGTTTCTTATTTATAGAAGGAGTTGATAATAACGGAACTGTCAGTGGTCAATTTGTGGGCGGTATTGTTGGATTTATAAATATTAGCGTTGTTTCAAACTCTCAATTAATTAATGTTCACAACTATGCTTATATCCTTGTTGATTATAATTATTCTTTAATTGAAGGGCTAAACATAAATAACTACGGTGGTTATGCTGGTGGTTTAGTGGGCACTGGTGGCACAAGTACAGGTGCGGTTTCAATTACTAACAGTACAAACTCCGGAAATGTAGCAGGTAGATATGTTGGTGGATTAGTTGCCAGTATGCATACTGTTGATATTTTTAATTCTAAAACCGAAGCAAGTGCTAAGCTAACAACATTTTTGGATACTGAAGATAATAGTTATGAAAAAGGTTTAGGTGGATTGGTTTATAGAGCGGTTTATTTTGCTAGGATTTATAACTGCGAAAGCAATGCAACTTTTGAGTATATTAATGGCAGAGTTTTGGCATCAGCAGGACTAGTTGCTTTATCAAGAAATATTATCATTAGAAATTCAACTAATAATTCAAGTATTAATATTAATAATGAGTATGGTTCAGTTCGAACAACAGATTATATTGGTGGGTTAGTTGCCTATGCAAATAATTTCACAACTTTTGAAATAACTGATAGTTTTTCAAACGGTAATATTTTTCTATCTTATGGAACTATGGACACAAATTCAATTGTGTATATCGGTGGCGTTATAGGCAGAGCATTGCCAACTATCGGTGCAAATTCAAATGCAAACGGTATAACCTTTATAAAAAATGTTATAGTTGATGCAAATGTTGATTGCGATATTCACTTAGGTTACACTTATATTGGTGGACTAGCAGGTGAATTAAATTATAGTTTTGATATATCAAATATAGTTGTAAAAAGTACTAGCCTATCTGGAAAGTATATGCTGGGTGGATTAGTTGGTAGAATATATTTAACATACGATGTTAAATCCAATCTCCCATATAATTTTAAAAATGTTATGTTTGAAGGAAATATTTGTAGTCAAACACCACTTAAAAGCACCCCTACAACGGGTACCTTAATCGGTTATATTTTATTTCATGACACTTCTTCAGTAAACTATCCACATCTTGAAGAAATAAAGATAAATATTATTAATAGTTACACAGATGCATCGATTGAAAGCGACGCAGGCAGAACAGGAGGATTGATAGGTTGGGTACAATTCTCAAACAGAAGCACTAACACTGTTAATCAATATGTTAATATTGAAAACACTTATTTTGTTGAATATGGTAGTGTTGCTCGCGATGCTGTTTCTTATATTTCCAACCCTGGAGAAAATGAATATAGCAAAAGATTAATAACATCAAATGCCCTTGCTGTTACAGTTGCTGATATAAGAGATTCAAGCACTTTTGAAGACTGGACTTTCGGCTATGGCGACGACGCAACATTTTGGGCAATTTCACCAAGTTATAATACAGGTAAGCCATATTTAAGTAATTTATTTGATGCCACTATAACCTTTCAATTTCATGATGGTTATACTGGTCAAATTATTATAAAAGAATTTAAAAGCAAGGTCGGTAATAACTTAATACTATCGGAAAATCTCGTGGCTATGCCAGAAAGAGAATTTTATGATTTTGTTGGTTGGTCAACAACATCACTTGTAAACGGCGTTGGAGAAACCGACTATATTTATGGAAATTTATTAGAAGTATCCAGCGATAATATAATTATTTATGCTGTATGGCAACCTGAAAGATTGCTAATTGATATTGTTGGTTTAGCTGATTTATATGACACAACCGGCAATGTGGTAACCAATAAGCGTATTACTGCAGACACTGATTTTTATCTGGAAGCAATACCAGGCACAGATGAATTTATAGAATGGCAAATTTATAATTATACTACTGGAAGTTTTGAAAGCTATGAAACGGATTTACTTGATGTAAAATTAGAGTTAGGTGGTTTTCTAACACCAAACTTTATTAATCAATATTCATACGATGACAATGGAACAAAAACAATAAGTTTTCAAGCTATCATTGTTGGAACAAACCAACCTATAACTATTCGTTTTGCAGAAAGCACAGGAAGTGACTGGGCAAGCGTTAAAGTAGACAGTGAAAATTTTGCCGATGGTGTTAGTGGTGAAAATTATAGAGTGGGTAGATCGATAGATGTAGTAACAGGCGAAAATATATATATTTCGTTCACTCCAAAAGTTCACTATGAATTTGATGGCTTTACTGTGATAAATAGTGCAGGTGAAGAAATAACAGGTGTGGAATTAGAAGCAATTTATTTAGGCGAAATTATAGGGGGACTACCAGGTCATGCATTTGTTGCCTCCGATAGAATTACTATTCAATTATCTTTTAAGAAAATTAATTATGATATAAGCGTTAAGCAAGTTTTTAATAATATCAATTTAGACAATGCCGATGAGTTAGTAAAAACAGGAGAAAACTATTTAGTTAATGACCAAAACTTTCCGCTCATAGTTACAATAGGCGATAGTTATGTAAGTAGTGAGAATGAAGTTCTTACAAGTGATTCTATAGATATTTATGGATTTGTACATTTTGTTATTAAAAATCGTGCAGGAAACTATATTCGTTACACTCCTTCCAAAGATGCTTTAACCGCAAACTTTTTAAGTAATTATGCAAATAACGAAAATAAAATTGAAATTTTAGCAGTTTATGTTAAAAGATATCAAATAAATTTCACAATTAATAATGTTGAAGGAGCTGGTTCGGGTGAGGTAAGTATTTTCAAGCTTGCCGATGACGGGAAAAGAGAATCTATTATTGCAGGCACTTATATTAACGAAAATACCAATATTATAATTGAAGCGTATGCAGACAATAATTCTAAGTTTGAAAATTTTGTGGGTTTAAGTACGGATGCAAATGTGCTTGGCGCAACAGCAAACTTTCGAATAACAGAAGACACTGATATATTAGTAAACTTCACATTATCCTACTACATTTTAAAGGGTGAAACGATTGATAATAAAAACCAAAAAGTTATAGATTATGAAAATAACATTGACTTTTTAGGGGTAATTAATCTAAATAAAGTTACTATTGGTACAATCGTTTATAAAGTGGCACTAGTAGATGAAATTGATGGTTATCAATTTATGGGTTGGTATATTAATTTAAACGGAGAATTAATTGATTTAAAAGAAGAAACAAACTTATTATTTGATGAGAATAACAATATAAATTCGTTTCTTATAGACCAAGAATTTTTAAATAAATATGTAAATGATAATAATGAAATTATTTTCGTTGCTAAATATTTTGAACTTTATTTAATCACCATTGAAAGTAGTGACATTTCTAAAGGTGGATTTAATTTATATAAAATAAGTAATATAGAAAATGAAGAAATAGAAGAGTTAATTAACTATGACGGAGAAAATATCGCATTAATATATGGAACATTCGTTAAAATTGTTCCAACTTTATCTAATGATTCATACTATGCGTTCACAAATTACACTGGATTAAATGCTTCTGACACATTAGATATGAATGCTTTAATTTTCACTATTACCACTAACAGATATATAACATTAAATTTTGAAAGTGTTGCAATAGAATATGAAACAAAGGTAGACACTTCAAATGCAAAAGGAACACTGAAATTTAGCGCAGACACTTTTGCAGTTGGTGATACTATTACTATAACTTTCGAAACTGATTCAGGGTATGAAGTTAGAGAATGGACAATCATTGATAAAAATGGCCATAGCCATAAGGTTAGTGATTTGGATAATGTAAAATATAGTGGAACCAACACACTTACACTTAATGTCGACGAATACTGGTTAGAAAACTTTGGTACTGAATTTGAAAGCAAAATAACCACAATGATGAATTCAACTTTCTTTATGATTCTTCTCATTGGCGGTATTGCAGGTCCAATATTACTTGCCGGTGTTATAATATTTATTATTTTAAATAATAAGAAAAAAGCGAGAGCGAGAGCATCTGCAAAACACAGTGCAGCAAATAAATTTGGTTTAAATCAACAACAATTTTTGAAATCCCTAGTTGATGATGACAATAGTTCAAATAATAAAAAGAGTAAACAGTAATGTTTACTAATATTGAAGGAGAAAATAGTATGAAAATAAAAAAGGGATATTCTTCTATTATTGCTTGCATTATATTAATTTTTGCAGTGGCGCTTTCAGGCACTTTTGGACTTCTTTTACCTAAACAACAGTATTCAACAACTTATGCTTATGAGATTCCAAGTGTTGAAGGCGATTGGTTAACAGAAGTAATAAATGACTTGCCAAAAAATTCTGACGGAAGTATTAATCGTATTCAAGCTAGTAATTATTTAACACAAAAACCGTATAACACAACTAGGAACGGCACAAAAGAAAATCCACTCTTAATTATGAATGCGTTAGATTTGGCGTATTTGACTTACACAACTCTCAATGATAGTTATACCACTTCTAAATATTTTGCACTTGGTGCAGATATTAATTTAGAGGGAAAACAATGGATACCAATTGGTAATGCAACTGATTCTCATCGGTTTTATGGTGGGATTGACGGAGCTAAAATCGTTGATGGACAAGTGATAGGAAATTATAAAATTAAAAACCTATCTATAATTGACAGTAACGACAACTATCGTGGTTTAATTGGTTATTCAGCAGGCTATAATGAGTTTACTAATATAGATTTTGAAAATCCTTTCATTTCGGGTATAGGTAGTTATTATTCTGTGCTTGTGGGGTATGCATTAGGCGGTATTAATATTAACAATATTAATATTAATGGGGGCTATGTTTATTCTGCATATCAAACTTACACTTATATCGGCGCAGTTGCAGGATTGGTACAAACAAATGGAAAATCAGTAAATATTTCTAATGTTACTAATAATGCTAATATTGAAACAACAGGAAACTACATTGGTGGATTAGTTGGAAATATTGATGAAAATGGAGATTATAGAGAAGACACAAACGCAGTTAATGAAGATATAGTATTTACTAATGTTGTGAATAATGGTACCATTACTGGTAATCAAATTATTGGTGGATTTGTTGGTAGATCTGAATATATTGAAATAAATAATTCGAATAATTTTGGCTATATTTATTCTAGCCCTGTTGCGAGTGGAAATTATGCAGGTGGATTAGTTGGTTGTGCCAATTACGGTATCAAAATAACTTCTTCATATAATAAAGGAATAGTTGAAGGCTATTATGTTGGCGGATTAGTGGGTGGTTTAATAAATTTTCGCATTGATAGTGAAATAACAGATTGCTTTAACAGTGCAATGCTTAATGGTCAACATGTTAGTGGCGCGATTGCAAACTATGTTACACTTGCTACTTATAATAACTTACTTACTATTAATAACTTCTATAATACTGGCGAATTGATTTCGCTAGGCTTTGTTGGTGGTGTTATTGGTAATGCAAATGGAAATATTACCATTAATAATTCACGCAATGAAAGAGATATTATCTCAGAATCCAATTTAAATAATGCAGGTGGATTAGTTGGTCGTAAAGATATTAATGGCACGATAATAATAAATAATTCATTCAACTTAGGGGATATTATAACTCCACTAAAAGATTATGTAGGTGGATTAATCGGTTATGCTGGAAATAATGCATTAGGCGGAACTGAAATTTATAATTCTTATAATATAGGAGCGATTGAAGGAAGAAATGCAGGCGGTTTAGTTGGCTATATTACTTCTTATATTATTATTGAAAAATCTTTTAACATGGGTTCAGTTAGCACTAGTTCAAATTATGCAGGCGGTTTAATTGGTTATATTATTGTTAATAACAGTACTAGTCGCACTAACATTGGAATTTTTCAAAGTTACAACACAGGAGAAATCAACGCAGGTGTTACTTATAATGCTGGTCTGATAGGTTATCTTAGTTTTAGTAATATACTAACAAACACAACTTTTAAGATTTCACAATCTTTTAATGGGGGTATAGTTCAAAAAGGAACTACCACAAACGGACTTATCTCCGCTATACAATTTATTAATGATTTACCTGATATTTTACAAAGAGTTGAAATAAATAACAGTTTCTCATTAAATAACGCAAGAGAAGATGAAATTGATAATATTTTAACTTTTCTTCCAGTAAACACTGCTCGCACGAATTACGTTACAAGAAATAGTAGTGGAGTTGCAGAAGATTTAAGAGAAATCGTTGTTAATGGCGTGGCAAACACTCCTAAAATTGAAGAAGATGTTGAAGGAGAAATGGTAACAACATTCACAATAGCAGATTATGTTTTATCACTTAACCAATTAAGAAATGAAAACACTTTTGTAACTTACGATTTTATTAATATTTGGGCTATGCCAGAGGTTGGTTCGGAAGGAAACAACGGTGCTCCATACTTAAAAGATATTGCAGGATTAAATTTAACATTAATTATAGACAGCGTAACCACGATAGAATATAACGCAGTGTTATTAGAGCGAGTAAATATTATTCATGATCTTCCTGGTCAAGCTTTTATTGGTTGGGCAACTCATGAGGATGTTAATCATGAAGATTATGTTCTTTATGAAAAAGGTAT
This sequence comes from uncultured Clostridia bacterium, assembly GCA_937874195.1. Taxonomy (GTDB): domain Bacteria; phylum Bacillota; class Clostridia; order Christensenellales; family UBA1242; genus UBA11490. The sequence goes on from CALNBM010000012.1 coordinate 14,745, forward strand.
TTCTATTCCTCTTAAAAACAACGATGTAACGTTATATGCACAATATCAAACAATACTTTATTATCATATTGCCGTAGACGGTTTTACAGAAGGCAGTCTTGCTGCAACTTTAAAATCAGGCGATGGATTGGATAATAATATTGGCTTTGCTCTAAAAGAGGATAATAACACATATAGTTTAGAACTTACTACAACTGACCCTGTTGAACTTAATACATTCACAGGCTGGCAGGTATATAACGAAAGTAAAGGTGTTTGGTATACTATAGCAAGTCATCATGTAAAAAGTTTAAATTTAAAAAATAGAATAGACCAGGATTTCATAAATCAATATGCGTCATTATATCCAACTTCTGTAATTGAGGGAGAACATTATACAGTTGCAGGCGTGCTAAGATTTAGAGCAGGAAAAACAACTGATACTGTTGAGGTTTATGCAATTTCAAACAGTTCAAATAACGGCAAATTAAAAATAAATAATTTTAATGCTAGTTTTACCGAAGGCGTATTTACCACAGCTCCTTATGAAGGGACAACAGTAACCCTTAAAGCTAATCCAAATGAATTTTATACAGTTGGAGAATTTAATGTCACTTATTATTATAATGATGGCGTGAGTGAACAAAGTATCACTTATCCACTTACACTTAATGATAATAACGAAGCTAATTTTGATTTATTAATTTTAGATTATAATTTAAATAAAGTTGATGTTCAAATAGAGTTTATTAAAATTGAATATGACATCAACATTGTTGCTAAATCAACAGATGATGTTGATTTAATAGTAAGTAACTTGTTAACTATTAACCCAGCAAACTCGAGTTTCTTAAAGTTTGATGAACCGGCGAGTATTACAATAACCGCAAATAATTTTTTTGAAATTAAAGCAGGTGAAAGATTAAAATTTGTTGGTTATAAAATATGGAACCATATAAACAACTCTTATGATTACATTTTAGGTAACGATCCAAATGATTATATTTTAAATGAAATCATTAGTGGTGAATTTTTAAATAATTATACTGATGATAACACTAATCAACTTGTAATCATTGCAGAATATTCTACTGAATATGAAGTGATAATTGCAAGTGGAGAAGGTGGAGTTTTAGAAATTGTTATTTCTTCCGCCTCTCAAGACCTACCAATTATAGTTAGCGATATAAATGGATGGTTTGAAAAGGGCTCAATAATTAATGTTACCGCTAATGCTACCACTCATTATCTATTTAGTGATTTTGAAGGATCACATAATGGGTTAATAATAGGAAATAGATTAGAGATAACATTAAATGATAATGTTGATATAATCGCCACTTACACTCTTCAACTTTATAATGTTATCGTTCAATACAGAAACTATAATACAGATGATAAATTGAGTGAAGATGGGGAAGTTGAACTATCTATGGAATCTGTTAAAGTTGGCGATATTTTAACTTTTTCAAATATACAAAGCCCGACAGGATATAGATTTGAGGCTTTCCAAATTAGAGGTTTAGGTAATCAATTAAATAATATTGAAGAAAATTCAGTGGTAATTAATGAAAGTTTCTTAATTCAATTTAAAAATCACGACGATGAAATAGTAGTTGTTGCAAGATATGTTCAACAATACACTATTAATATAGAAATGTCTTTAGATGAATCTTCAATGGGTGGTTATGAATTATACGAAAATATTAGTGATAATCCCGAAGTTGATGATTATGAGATAACATCAAATAGAAAATTCGACATTGGCACAAAACTTCAAATAAAAGTTATAACAAATAATTTCCATGAATTTTTAGGGTTTGTGAATGTGTCTTTATCTGAAAAAGATGCAAATGATGTTAATTTATTAAATGTTAGATTAATAAATAATCGTACAATAACCTTGCGTTTCAAACCTATTGTTTATGAGATTAACAGAGAAGAAACTTCTGTTAGTGGTGGAACGCTAACTGTTAATAAAGAATCGTTTAAGGTTGGAGATCAAGTTGTTATTATGTTTACACCAGAAAGCGGACAAGTTATAAAAAATTGGACAATCAACGGAATTAATGTAAACTCAATTGAAAATGCAGTAGTAAATTCAAACTCCGTTACTCTTACAATTACTAGTGACTGGTTAGAAACTCATAATAATAATATAGTAAATAATGTAAGCACGGAACTTAATTCAACGATATTAATTTCTATAATTGCAGTAGGTTCGGTAATCGCTATTTTAGCCATAACGTTTATATATTTATTTATTTCAAACGCTAGGAAAAAAGTTCTTATAAGAGGTGAACTTAAAAATAAAGAGATGGTAAAATATACAATGGATACCAGTTCATTCATTAAAGATTTGCGTGAAGGCAAAGATGTTGGACAAGTTACAGATGAGCAAGTTAAAGAAGAGATGAAACGAAGAAAGAAAAATAAGAAATAATAAAATAGGCTTTTCGAAAAAACGCTTTTTTAAAAAAAGTGTTTTTTCGAAATTGTTTTTTTTAAATAGTTTTACAAAAGCAAAAATATTTGTTATAAAATAAGTAAAATAATTTTATTAGATAATTATTTAAACATACCAAAGAATTTTATGAACAGCAAAATATACTAATGTAATTTAAAATAAAATTGTATTTTTAAATTATTAATACTAGAGATTAAAAAAACAAGAAGGATAAAGAATTGTCAAAGTTATTTGTGGAAGAAACTGAAATATTAATAACAGAAAAAACAGACTATCAAGATGGTGGTCATGATATTGGTGCAAAGTTTTATGTTCAAGAGGTAGTTGAAAGAACAACATACAAATCCACTATTTTTTCTTATGATGATGGCATATCTGTTTTAGTTAGTAAACAAAAGAGATTCGGCGAACTATATTTTAGAATTGTGCTTTTTAGCGATACTCAAGGTTTGGCATGGCCTCTGCTTGTTTTATCAGCAAACTTAAACACAAAAGTAAAACGGTTAAATCATGAAATGTTTTTAGTAACAGGTGAAAGTGAAGACGGAAAAGTTGTTTCTCAAATCTCATTTTGCAAATTAAAACAGACTGGAAATGTTGATGAAATAACTATTAATTTCACAAAACTTATTGACCTGCAATTTTTAGGCGATAAAGGAATTTTAATTTGTTTAGAAGAAAAAGATAAATTTTCTAACGACACCTTGCATGTTTTATCAATGTATAATATTGAGGGTAAGCTTATTAAAAATTTCTATGAGTTTTATGATTCTGATGAAGAAAAATTTACTTATGAATTAAAAGATAATAATTTACGAATAATTAAGTTAAAATAAAAAGCCTAAATTGTTTAAAGTATTATAAATTTTTTTAAAAAGCATTACTTTGTGTTAGCTTTTCCTGCATTGTTGTTATAAAATCTGTTTTCATTTGCTTTACTTTGAATGATTTCTAATGTATAATATTGTATATTTATGGTAAGTTATAAATTTAGCTAAAAAAGGAGGTAAAAAAAATGTTTGACAGTTTACTAAATAATCCATTCCTTTTTACCGTTATCATGATAGTAATTGTTGTTATTGCTGTAGGCTTAATTTTATATTTTTTAGTTTTTAAAGATAAAATAAAACAACATAGTGAAAACGCAAAAATTGAAAAAGAAAAAAAATTAGCAAGAATGGAAAGTGACAAAGCTTTGGTAGGTGATGTTTTCTCTCAAAAGGAAAAGGATAAACAAAAGCAAGGTCCATTAACTAAGGCTGATCATGCGGAAATTAATAAAGTAATTGCAACAGTTGGTAATCAAGGTACTAGAATGATAACTAAGGCAGGTAAAAAGAGTACTCAAAAAAAGATAACTGCTGAGGAACAAGCTGAAATTGATAAGGTAATTGCGGCAGCAGGTAACCGTTCTTCAATAATAACTAAAGCGGATAAGCAGAATACTCAAGAAAAATTAACTGCTGAAGATCAAGCAGAGATTGATAAAAAATTATCAAGCATGCATGGTGGAGTATCAGGAATTGGAAAATCTCAACCAACTAAAGAAAAAGGTAAAAAATCAAAACAAAACAAGAAAAACGACAATGATAACATTAATGCAGGCATGGACTATATGAATCAATTCGATAAAAAAGATAAGCGTTAGGAGAAGAATATGTATTTAGAAGATTTAAAAAAAATCACAGAAGATAACGAAGACAAAACTTTTTTACAAAATGAAATTCATACTAAAGCTAAAAAAGATTTTAATTATTTGTGTATGCAAACATCTTATGCAACTTTTAGTAAAGTTCATTTTACAATAGTTAAGACATCAGACAGCAGACAAAAGTTTTTAGGCGACTTTATTATTTTAGGTCATAATATTGAAAGTGGAAAGCAAATTAATTTTCCACAAGGCTTGATTGATGTTGATAATGGAAAGCAATTTTTAGCAGTTGTAACTTACAAAAACAATTCTGTTGTTAATGTGTTTGTATTTAGGACAGATAGTTTTAAATCCACATCACTATTTAGTATTTTTAAAAATATTTCCAAAAAAGGCCAATATGGTATTATCATAGGTGATACTACTAACAAAAAATTACAACAATATTCATTCGGACTCGTATTAAAAAATTTAGATGAAAATTAAATAAGGGGAAAAATAATGGCAAAAAAAGATAAGAAAGAAAAAAGGATTAAAGCTGGAGAAGTAACCTCTTCAGGTCCAACAAGAAAACCAGATTACACAGGCAAACCATACACTAAAATCATTGGTATCGACGTTGCGAACTCTACAATCAAAATTTGGACAGACGATGAACTAAACAATAAATACAGAAACACGGTTAAAGAAATTAATGACGCTGGTTTGGTTTATTCTTTTAAGACCGATTATCAAATGTATGTTTACAATAAAGAAGTTTATGAAGTTGGTGATATTGCTGCAATGGGTAGTGGTGGTAGAGGTAAAGCTCGTTACAACTCAGACTCTTTTAAAATCGAAACTCTTATTGGTATAACAACAGTTATTGAACCAGATAGCAGTGAAAAAATTAGAGTTGTAACAGGTGTTCCGAGTACTCTTGCAAAAAATAACGCAGTTGTTGAAGAGTTAAAAGTTAGTTTAATTGGCGAACATACTTTAAAAAGTGTTAAATGGGATCAAGTGGATAACATAACTTTTGAAATAGTTGAAGTTATCGTTGTTCCTCAACCACTTGGAACTCTATATAATTTCGTTTATAATCCAGAAACTAAGGAACTAAATCAAAAACAACTAAGCCAACGCTCGTTAGTTATAGACATTGGTTGGGGTACTTGTGACTTAGCAGCTCTTGAATCTTTCCGTGTTAGAGGTACATTTGGTTTTGAAATTGGAACTTCTGACTATATTTCCGATCTTCAAGAAGAAGCTAACAATAAGTTCCCAGAAGCAAACATTTATGCTTTAAACCCACACGAACTCGACTTGGCACTTCTTGAAAGTACAGTTGTTGAAACTCCCTTTGGCAGTTATGATTTAGCAGAGCTTGCTGAAAAACATAAAGAAAATCAAGCAAAAAGAGTTTACGAAGCAACAATGGGACTAGGACTAGAATTTAATAAGTTCTATCATATCATACTAACCGGCGGTGGTTCTCTACAATATGAGAAATATTTAAGAGATTTATTTAATGATCCGCGCGTGGTTGTAATGGAAAATGCTGTTTTAGCAAATGTTAGAGGTTTCTATTTACTTGGTCAATTCTAAAACAGATGGCTCATATAAATAATTAATAAAGTTGATAAGCGCCTTATTAATTATTTTTTGCAATTAGGAGAATATATGCTTAAGGACTTTGAAGATACATTAAAAAATATTGAAAATGATAGAATGTTAATGTCGTATGGTAACAACCAAGAAACCGTTAACAATATTTTATCTATTGTTAATATTGTGCAAAGTGCTCAAAGTCTTATAAAAATGGATAGAATGCCGGATATGTTTTCTATGAGTGTATCGGGTAAATTAATGGAATTAGAAAATCTAGTTATAACGCTTGGATACCAACGATTGATGGAACGCGGTATAAATGTGCAACCAAATATGCGTGGGCAATTTAACCCTATGATGCCAAATATGCCTATGTATAATCAACCAATGCCACAGTTTATGCCACAAACACCACCAATGCAATATGGTGGTTATCCACCTCAGCCACAACAATTTCCTCAACAACAATATGTTCAACAACAATATCCTCAACAACAATTTCAGCAACAAGCTCCACCTCCTATGGCTCCGCCAACGGCTGCGGCAACTCCTCCATCATCTCCTCCAGCTACTGCACCTACACCACCCCCTAAAACAGTTTCAACTGCATCAAAACCAAGCTCAGGTGGCGCTGGGGCATTACCGGGAATGGGAGGCGGCGGTGATGAAAAAGCAGCAGGGCGTGACTTCTTGCTTCAGTTACTATCAGAAAAATAAAATATAAATTTTTTTAACGACTTAATTTTAACAGTCGTTTTTTTTGCTGTAAAGTAAACCACACGCTATGTGTGTGAAAATGGAAACTCTTATAGGTTTGAATAGGCAAAAATATCATCAAGATACGGGTAGGAAAAAACGAAAAAGCAATAGCGGAATATGAAAGAAATGAAAACGAAAGATATGATTTAATACCAATGAGTTTGATAGAATTTCCAGACCTATTTTCTATTTAAAAGCTAAAAACGGCGAGTTTCAAGTCAAAAACTTTAAAAAAAATATTAAACATAAATAAGTCATGTAAAAATAAAAAAAATTTTTCTTTGCTCTGATAATATTTTTTTTATTAAAATTGAGATCTAATAATGAAATAATGGCACAATTACTTATATGCAACTAGGTAAAATTATAAATATTTTTTATAAATCATAATCAATTTCGTGGGTTTAATTTAGGTTAAAAAATTATTAACATTTAAAATTTTAATAATTTTTTGTTTTTTTGTGTAGAATTTTGCAAATTTGAACATACTAAATATAAGGAAGTGAAAATATGAAAACAAATAAAATTAAACAAATGATGTGCATGATATTAGCAATATTATCTTTTATAATAATTTCATCAACAAGTGGTCTAGTTATAGGTGCTAAAACAACTGAAAACGCAACTATTGTAAGTAATGCAGTTTCGTTAGAAAGTTTTGCAACTACAAGTTATACGGTTAGAAGTGGCGATAGTATGTGGAAAATTGCAGTAAAATATGAAGTTGGTATTAGTGAATTAATTAAAGCAAATCCACAAATAAAAAATCCCGCATTAATTTATGTTGGACAAGTTATAACTATACCAAATGCTGCACCGCTGAGTAGTATAGAAGATGAGGTTATTCGATTAGTAAATGTTCAAAGAGCAAATAATGGATTACCTCAACTAACCAAAAATTGGGAGGCAAGTAGAGTAGCAAGATATAAATCTCAAGATATGATTGATAAAAATTATTTTGCTCACATGTCTCCAACTTATGGTTCTCCGTTTACTATGATGCAAAACTTTGGGCTCAGGTTCAGTGCCGCAGCCGAAAATATAGCTTACGGACAACGCACAGCCAGTGAAGTTATGAATTCATGGATGAATTCACCGGGGCATAGAGCAAACATTTTAAACCGAAGTTTTACTCATATTGGAGTGGGCGCAGCAAAAGCATCAAACGGAACCTTATATTGGACGCAAATGTTTTTAAAACCAATAGGCTAAAATATATTTAAAATAAAAATAACGCTTTTTCTTTTATTAAAAAGTATAAATACAATCTATCTCTAACAAGAATAGATTTGCTTTCCCAAAACTTTTATTTAAACATAATAAATAAATTTATTATAAAAAGTCTTATTTAAAGCCAAGTTTGATACTCTTCTTTTAAAAATCAATTTAAAGCCAAGTTTGATACTCAATCTTTTAAAAAATCTTATTTAAAAGCAGGTTTGAATATTTTAAACTTGCTTTTTTTTCAATCGAATCTATAAAGTATCCTTTCGCCAATGTGTGACAAATTTAAATTTATATATATTTTGTGTATCCAAATTTATTTTAAATTATAGTCTTTCAAATATCATCAATGTTTTACTATTTATATAAAAATTGCCTAAATTCTTGCTATTACACGCAAATAGTATAAGGCTTGCTCTGTAAAAAAATAAACTAATAAAAATAAATTAAATTTAAAAAATCTTATTAAAGGCTGGGTTTGATAACATAAATCTTTTTTTTTGTTACTAACTCATAAACTATCTGGGCGTAATTTAAGTTTATCAATAAAAATATATCCGCTAGCATAGAATACTGACTTTACAATATACTTTAATTTAAAATCCAACTTGCGAATAAAAAATCAATTAAACAAACTAGAAGAAAAATAAAAAAAATTATCTTTGATTTAATCAAAATAAAAAAAAGAGTATCATTAATTTAAATTAATTTACATTAAATATAATTTCTTTTTTTACGTTAATTGAAAAGCACTATTGCTACTGCAACTAAAAAAAACCACCAATTTATAAGTGACTTCCTAACGGGGTTAACTTAACTGAATTTGGTGGTTTTTTTATATAATTTAACCTTTTTTATATAGTTCTTCTTGCATTTGTGTATGCATTTCAATAGCAGTGTTGATTTCTGTTTCGTCTGCTTCCATAATAGGATAAAGACCTCTATCTTTCATAAGTGTAAAAATTTCATAGTTGTCTTTTGATACTGCAGAATGATGCCTATTAAACATATCTCTAATAGTTTTGTTTGAACATTCTAATCCAAATTGATTATACATTATTAGTAAAAATTTGCTTGCAATTAGCAAGTCTTGCAATGCTTCTTTTTCTGTCATTATTCTTGTCCTCCTTCTGGTGCGTTTTCTTCAAGATAATTTAGTAGTGCTTCATGATGCGCAATATGAACTTGTGCAAGTTCTTTAAAAGTTGTTTTAAGCTCACTATTACTAATTGTTTCGCTACAATGAAATAATTTTACTGCCATCCAGTGTTCAAAAGTCATAAGTTCATTTAAAGCACCCAAATCTTTGGTTGTAATCATGTTTTTCATATTTTTTATCTCCTTTATTTGTTAGGTTAACCACAATATTTTAAATTATTCAAAAATTAAAATTTATTTTAGTGAGATTGACATACTATTAAAATGCAAATAAAATTGTATAAAATACTTATTTTTTGAATATTTAGTATATTACATTAATAAACTTTTTACATAAAATAAATATGAAAGAATTTTTTTTCTCTTTACAGAATAAAAAATATGTGTTAATATAAATAATGAATTTAAATTGTTAGTTAAAAAACTAGCAAAATATATATATAATTTTTTTAGGAGATATCGTGGACCCTCTCTCGTGTATTTTAAATAGTTCTATCAGTGGAAGTCAGTCTAATTTTATTTTAGTACTTTCAATTATTTTTCTTCTTATTTTATCCGCTTTTTTTTCAGCCTGTGAAATGGCGTTTTCAACTTCAAATTTAATAAGAATGAAGAATTACGCTACCGACAAAGTTAGGGGAGCGCGTCTTGCATTAAAGTATTGTGAGAATTACGATAAAACATTATCAACAATTCTTGTGGGAAATAACTTAGTAAACATTGCATCCACAACTATTGCTGCATTTATTTTTTCCGGTTTAATTACTGATCCCACACTATCAAGTGTTTTAAACACTGTTTTTATGACGCTTGTTATTTTAACTTTCGGTGAAGTGTTACCAAAAACCTTAGCTAAAACTAATCCTGAAAAATTAGCTATGCGTTTTTCATTTTTTATGAGATATATAATGATTATTTTATATCCTTTAACTTTTTTATTTATAAAGCTTCAAAAAATAAGTACAAGAAAAATTAAAAACAAAAATAATGGACCAACTATCACAAACGATGAGTTAGAAAGTATTATCAACACCATGGAAGAAGAAGGAGTTATTGATAAAGATAGCGCCGATCTTATTCAATCCGCATTGGAAATAAGCACAAAAACCGCGTATGATATTATGACTCACCGAGTTGATGTTTATGCAGTTGATGTTAACGATGATGTTGAAAAGGTCAAATCAATGTATTTGGATACTAATTATACTAGGCTTCTTGTTTACAAAGGTGATATTGATCACATAATAGGTGTTCTAAATTTGAAAGATTTTTTCAAATCATTTATTAATAAAAAAGAAATTGTGATTAGTGAAATAATGACAGAACCTGTTTATATAGTTGAAAATATGCCAGTTGATGATATTATAAAAAAAATGCAAGGCGAAAAAAAACATATGGCAGTTGTGCTAGATGAATTGGGTGGAACTAGTGGAATTGTTGCATTAGAAGACGCTTTAGAAACAATGGTTGGTGAAATTTATGATGAGCATGACTATGGTGAAGGCGCAACTTTAATTAAGAAAGAAAATGAAAACGAATACTATGTTGACGCAGAAATCGAATTAACTGACTTGTTTGAGTTTTTAGAAATTGAAAATTTACCTGATTCACAATATTCTTCACTTGGTGGGTTCTTATATGAATTAGCAGAACGAGTACCAGAAAAAGGACAAAAATATATATTTCACACAATAGATGAAATATATGGCAAAAATGGTGAATATAAAGAACGAGCAGTTACAATAAAGTTTGTGCTAGAAATTGTTGAAGACAGGCGCGTTCGAAAAGTAAGAGTTTTTGTTGATTGGGCTGAAAGCAAAGATCAAGAAGATAATAATAAATAAGTGGTTTATGATATGAGCCACCAAACTAAAAAGGTTTAAATCTCTATATGAAATTAGCATAGCAGGTCTTTTTTACTGTTAGCGGAAGAGGAAAGGTAAGAAATTATTTCTATTTATTATAACTAGTTTTATCTTATAGATAGCCTTCAATAATTTATTTGGTGTATTAATATAACATTACATATATCTGCTATCTGCTTTTTTTCGCGTAAATAAAACAAAACTATAAATTAAAAATTTTTTTAAAATTTTTTAATTGATTATGCTTATCAAATATATTTTGAATTTTGAGTTCAAACTTTTTTAGATTTTTTATTTTGTCCTTAAATACTTTAAAAACATTTAATTTAAAATTGTATAAAGTTACTTACTATCTAACAAACTTACCATCTCTCAATCCATTATCTATTTATCATGTCAACTCTGCCCACTGACTTTATGAGTTTATTATTGTTAGATTAATTAATTTGTGCAGGAATTGAGCATTATCGTGCTTGTGAGTCTATCAATCAAATTAATCAAAACAATCAATCTATCTATCAAACTATCTATGGAAGCTTTATTTGAGTAATAATAATTTTTAAAAAACACAATTTTTTAGCATAAAACAGTTGACAAGGGGAATATTAATGAATATAATACATTAGCACTCTCGATAAAAGTCTGCTAACAAGTAAAAAAAATTACTGCTAACTCTTTACTTTATTAGCAAGAAAGGTAGGTTTATGAAAAAAGAAGAATTTAAATTGTCAGATAGAAAACGATTACTTCTTCTCAACACAGTTGAAAGTTATATTGAAAATGCGTTGCCTATCACAAGTGAAAAAGCGCAAGTGAATTATTTTAGTTCACTTAGTTCTGCTACTCTTCGAAACGAACTTAACGCACTTGAAGAAATGGGATTTTTAAAACAACTTCACACTAGTGGCGGGCGTGTTCCTACCACAAAGGCTTATAGATATTTTGTTAATAGCATAATTGAAGAAAATGATTTTGAATTAAGTGCAATAGATAAGATTGAAAACAAATTTACAAAACGAAGCTCTTTTTTAATAGAAGTGTTAGATGAGTTAGCAAAAAAAATCAACAAACTAATTGAATACCCAACCTTTGTGCAATTAAAAGGATTTAAGGAACTTGTGATTGAAGCAATTAATGTAATTCCTCTTATTACAGGTGAGGCACTTTTGTTATTGCAAACAAATGCGGGAATTATTAATAACACAATTAAACTTAAAAATGATATTAGTGAAAAAAATTTGAAAGATGCAAGTAAGTTTTTAACTATTAATTTAAAGAACAAAACCGTAACAGAAATAATAGAAAACTATGATTATTATAACAATTTATTTAGAGCACAAATAAAATATTTTGAAGAATTATTTTTATCTATAACCCAAATACTTAAAAATTTTGCAGAGTATGGAACTAGCCGTGTAAGAAAAGGAAACCCTACTAAAATTTTAAATGAATTAGAATACAAAGATATTGGTTCTGCCAAGAAATTCCTGCAAGTTTTAGAAAATGAAGATAAGCTAAAAGATATAATTCAAAATATTGATGATAGCACAGATAGCGATATTGTGTTTTCCATAGGCGATGAAAATCAAAACGAAGAAATTAATGATTATAGCATTATTAAAGCGAATTACAGCCTTGCAAATGGAATTGTGGCAAGTGTGGGAGTAGTGGGACCTGAACGAATGGACTATGTTAAAATCGCATCAGTGTTGAAATATATAAACGACGAAATAAAGGCAGGTGAAAACAGTGAGTAAAGATAAACTAAGCAAAGACAAAAAAAATGATAATACCGACAAGAAGGTAAAATCACATAAAAGCGAGTGTAATTGTGATGATAATGCACCAAATAAATGTGATTGTGGGGACGATTGCGATTGCAAAACCGAGTCAAAAGAAAAAGAATATTTGGAACTAGCACAACGCATACAAGCCGAATTTGAGAATTATAAAAAAAGAAATTTAGAAATTGTGGCAACAAGTTATCATAATGGAATTAGTGCGGTAGTAAATAAACTGCTTCCGTCGTTAGATAGTTTTCAACAAGCAAAAGGCAATATCACTGATGTGCAAATGTTAAGTGGTTTAGATTTAATTTATAGTCAAATTATGTCTGCCTTAGCAAGTTTTGGAGTTACTAGAATTGATTGTTTAGGAAAAATATTTGATCCAAATTTTCATAATGCGGTGTTAGTGGAAAAAAACGAAAAATATGAAGACGAAGTTATTTTAGAAGAGTATCAAGCAGGTTTTATGATGAATAACAAAGTTATTCGTCCAAGTTCAGTTAAGATAAATAAATTATAAAATTTTTACGAACAGTTCGAGCACAAAAATGCTTAAATTTCTGCATAAATCAGTTAATCTAACAACAATAAACTAATTAAGTCAGTGGCACAGAGTTTACATGTGCTGGGTTTAATTATAAAAATAACAGAACTAAAAAAACATTAAGTGTAAGCAAAGAAAAAAGTAATTAAGTATTATATAAAATTCAAATCTTTTATTATTTAAAAAATAATTTTCAAAACTAAATTTAATAAATTTTACTTTATTAAAATATAGTGTGAAAGCAAAAACAAACAAAAAATTATTAGTGATATATCACTATTTAGTTAAAAATATTAAAACATAAAAAGGCTATATAAAAGGAGAAATAAATATTATGGCAAAAATTATAGGAATTGATTTAGGTACAACAAATAGTTGCGTGTCAGTTATGGAAGGTGGGGAAGCAACAGTTATTCCTAATTCAGAAGGAGACAGAACAACCCCAAGCGTGGTTGCGTTTAACAAAGAAAATGAAAGACTTGTGGGTCAGGTTGCAAAAAGGCAAGCAGTTGCAAATCCTGATAACACAGTACTAAGTATAAAAAGGGATATGG
>CALNBM010000013.1 GCA_937874195.1 uncultured Clostridia bacterium
AGCGCTCTTTTATTATGTGATTATTGAGGTAATGACTTGATGATTGCTGGATGAAAATGATATTTGGTTTGAATTTATATAGAAAGGAGTGTATTTATTATACCAAGAAAACCTAAAGTGGTAGAATCTACCGATAACTTTGATGATAGTCATTCATATAAATGTTTGCGGTGTGGAAGCGAATGGGAAAATCCAATAGGGCATTTTTATAAAACACAATGGTCTGAATTGTATATTAAAAATGATAAATATGCTCCTTTATGTAAAAAGTGTTGTAATGAAATTTATGATAATTTATCGAATAAATATAGTTCTAAACTTGCTGTAATTATGTTGTGTTACATGCTTGATATTCCTTTTTGGTCTGCTCTTTATGATAGTATTATTAAAAATAATAATGTATTTTCTATTGGTTTATATTGTAGGCAACTTAACAACAGACAGTACCAATATCAGTCGTTCCAACAAACTATTTTAAATGGTGAATTAGATAAAACTGATAAAGAACTACAAAAAGAAAAAGAAGTTAAATGGAGTAAACAAGATCAGCAAAACAAGAATGATGTAATTGAAGTAGTGGGATATGATCCTTTTGAAGGATATAAAGATGAAGATAGAAAATTTTTATTTAATGAACTTGTAAAATATTTTGATGATGATATTTCAGATGATACATATAAATTATCTCAAATTATTCAAATTGTGAATAATAATAATCAAATTAGAAATTATGACATTTTAATTACAAGACTCGATCCATTAAAAGATGCCAATGATATTAAAAATCTAAATTCAATGAAAACGAATTTGGTTACAAGTAATGATAAAATTGCTAAAGAAAATGAAATTTCAGTAAAGAATCGTTCCAATAAAGAGATTGGTAAATCTACATTGACCTATATGATGAAAGATTATAGGGAGAAAAATATAAAAGACGCAGAAGCTAATTATTATGATCAATTACAATCTGATGGAACGTTATGGGCTGAAAATATGTCAATGAAAGCAATGCGCAATAATGGTTTTTTTGATGAAAATGATGAGAATGAAGTAGCAGATATTAACAGACAAATTACATTAGATTTACAACATAAAGTAGATACTTTACAAGAAAAAAATCGTTTGTTGTTAGTTGAATTACAAAAAGTTAAAGAAGGTAATAATGATGGACAGGAATAAAGTCATTATTACGGAGTCCAAAAGGAAAATATATGAATTAAATGCAAAAACTATTGCTCTTTATAGAAGAAATCCTTGTATTGCTTGCGAAGACTTATTAGGAATTCGATTAATTGATGCTCAGAAATGGATGCTACAGTCATCTTGGAATGCATCACATGTTGTTTGGTGTTGCTCTCGTAACTTTGGAAAATCATTTATTGGTGCAATTTTTATGATATTAAAAGCTATTTTATATGAAAATCAAGCTATATATATAGTGTCTTCGGTTGGTGATCAATCAAAAGAAACTTTTTCTAAAATAGAAAGATTTTGCAAATCCCTAAGCGTTATCAAATGGCTATTAATTATCTTTTTCTCTGTTTCGGCTATTATTTTTGTGTTTAGGTCTGTGTGACCAATTAAAAGTGTGGCTAGTTCAAAACTATAACTCATATTTCTAATATCGTTTAATCCCCCGCCATAAAGGAGGATTTCATCATCAATTAAAATAAAACTATTAGCCATATAAGACTCGTCGTATTGATAAATTTTGATGCGTTCTTTTATTAATTCTTCAAAATTTGATAGTGTAAGCGATTTTTTCCATGCACCTTCTGTTTTGCCTGAAATTAGCATTTTAACATCCACACCACTTCTAAGTACAATTTTTAAAGTGTTTTTAATTTCGTTATCAATAATGAAATATGGTTGAATAATAAGCACTGATTTTCGCGCCAAACTAAGCAAACTAATTAATATATTTTTATTTATGTTTTCTTTATAAAAAGGAACTCGCCCATAAATTTGCGTGAAATGCTTGCTTTTTGCCTTAGCAGGAATTGTAGTATTATATTCGTTCACATCAATAGTCTTTTTAGAAAACAGTCTCCAGTTGCTAAAAAATAAAATAGTCTGGCTCCAAACCGCATCACCTGTAACTTTTATCCCATCACTTGACTTAAAATGCAGATGCTCTTCTTTTATATATTCATCGCAAATTTCCACCCCACCGCTTATTGATATCACTCCATCAATTATAAATAAATTTCGCTTATCTCTGCTAAATCGAAAAGAAGTGGAAAAAAGCCTGATTTTATTAAAAGGCAACACCTTAATGCCATGATTAATAAATTTTTCAAAAGCACGTTTTTCTTTTAGTGCAGTTAAGCATTGCTTTTCGTCATATAGCATTTTGATATCGAGTCCTTCTATTGCTTTGCGTTTTAAAACTGCAAATATTTCTTTCCAGAACTCGCCATCAATAATTTTCGAAACTTCAATTAATATAAACTTTTTTGCGCTCTTTAATTCTTTTATTAGTTCGTTTCTATACACCATACCGCTTTCTAAATATGCAACGCTAGTTTTATCATAAATTGGCATGTTAGTGGTCGCATTTATTTGATTAGCAACTTTAGAAGCATTTGGGTTAACGGTTTGTAACTCTTCGAAAATTTTGGCATTGGATTGTAACTTCCCAGCGTTTTCATAGTTAATTTTACGCCATTTCATTCTAACATTTTTAGTGCTTTTTCTAGCATTAGTTAAAGAATGAAGCACAAAACCAAAAATGGGTGCAATAAATATTATTAATGAAAATATAAATTTATAATTTGGTGAGGATAAATTTTCATAAGCAAAAATCAAAAATGTTACAGTCAACAAAAATGAAAAAGCGAAATAATAATAAAACATATTAAAAATTATTAACAATACAACAAGTGCAAAGTTAATAATTATAGATGATATTAAAATCAACATTCTATTTTGAAGGGAACTTAAAAACTTCCTCATAAACTTCCAAATCTTTTTTAAAAGTAAGCGTAAAAAAAACCACTTTTTATTTTTTAACAATATAACATAGTTTTCAATCTTTTTCAAGGGGTAAATTCAATATTTACTTAATTTTTTTAAAAATTACAACAATTAAAAACTAATCATTATAAAACGGTGCAGATTAATAGAAAATACTTCTTTTGTTTACTCATTTGCTTTATAAGCATTATATGATATACAAAATGGATTTAATATTTTTTTATATAATGAAATATTTAGTCTATCGCAAGGTCAACTTTATGGTCGGTATTAATCTTTTCGGCAGCCGTTCTGCGGCGTCTATAAAAACTATTATCTTTATAGAAATTGTCACCATCTTGGCTTTGGAAATAAACACCCACAATTTTTGAGTTTTTATATTTCAACAAGGAATAAGCCGCCCTTCGTCTTGCGCCACCAACAATTTTATCAGCGCCACCCTTACTTTCAATAAACACATTATATGCTAGTATTTTGCCTGCATTGTCCACCACTGTTATACCATCATAATTAAGCATAGATACTATTAATTCAACATAACTAATTAATTTAAATTCGTTATAATTTTTGCTTTGTAAAAACAGCTTGCCTAGTGCAATAGGTTCTTTTAACCATGTTCCATCTGCTAAATAACCAGTTTTATCTTTAAAATCCTTATCCACAACCAAGCAAATCGTTCCATGTAAACCCTTAAATAAGGAACGGAAAATATTGAAATATATATTTTTTATATCGCTTAATTTACGCACACTTTTAGTGTTAATCTTTTGTATACATGCTTCCACGAACTTTTGAATATTGCTTTCCCACTCAAACTCCACTGTTTCGCTAAGTTCAAAACTTATATTAGTTTTATTCTTTTTAACCCCTTTCAAAATAATCAAACCGCCGCTGACAACATCTATGCTAACTAAATCAACTTTCAACTCTAAATGATCTCGTTTATCCTCAAAAATTAGGTGATCGAGAGACTTGTCTTTAATACTATTCAACGCTTTAATTAACCCGTATTCAATTTCATTTTCAGAGTTATATGAAATATAAACTTGCCAATTATTTTTGCAAAAACACATTAGTGCTTTTATTCTAAGCTTAAACTTTGAACTATCCGTATCCTTATAAACCGCCAATTTATAACAGTCTGGCACTATTTTAACCACATTGTTTATACTACTTGTTAAATAAATATTTGGTCGTATTTTTACTCCCTCTTCTTCATAATTACTTAATTGATAAAAACTCCCAATTATATAGCTTAAATCCGATTTAGTTAAGTTAGGAAATTCCAACTTAAAAAAGTCTAAAATGGCTGCCTTTCCATTTTCATGATAAACATTTTTTACTACCATTTTTTCCCCTTATTTTAATCATAATATATATATCAATTTAAATTTTTTAAAACTTCTAAGACTATTTTCATATCACACTTGCCACCATAATTGGTTTTGAAATGTTTCATAACGCTTGGAATTGATTTATCTTCTAATGGTAAAATTATGTTTTTAATTTCTTCTTTAGAAAGCAATTCAGGCAAATATTTTTTTATTACTTCTTGTTGATAAACAATATTTTCATATTCGACGAGGTTTCCAATGTGTTTATAATTTTCTGCTTCTTCCTCTAACTCTTTTATGGTTTTTTGCATAATCTTTATAAGATCTTCATCTCCAACATGTTTTGATGAGCCTTTTGCTTCAATAGTTACAAGCATATATTTATTTATGATAACGCTAAGAATTGCTCGTTTAACGTTGTTCTTTTCTTTTAATGCGGTTAAATTTTCTTGCTTGATTTGGTCTATTAGCATACATTTATACTCCTTTAATTTAACTTAAATTTATAAAACTTGGAAAACAAAATCATATTACATTTAAATTATACCGAAGATAGAGATTTTTAACAACTAGAAATAATAAAAATTGGAAAAATACCGATTTTTTTTTACGACAAAGGTTTGTTTTTACTGGCTTTTTAAAAAAATCGATGATTAACTTTGTTTTTATATTTTTAAAATTTATATTAATAAGTTCATGGTTTTTAAGGTAGCAGTAAAACGCTTTTGTGCTTTATTTAATATATTGTTTTTGCAATTAGTATAATCTTTTATAAATTCATGCCAATAAATCACTTTCGCATGGAATAGCGTAGGGCTCTGCAAGATAAAAAAAGTTTTACCTTTTGGTAAAACAACTATACTGTAATATTCTTGCACTTCATAAGTTTATATATAATCTAAAAAATCCACAACGTTATTTATTTTGCCTTTTGTATGTAGGCATTAAACGAAGCCTAAGCTAATAAGTAATGCTCTGTTAACTTGTTTCATTTTTTGTTCATCCACAAGTCCTATTTTTTCTTTAAGTCTTAATTTATCAAGCGTTCGTACTTGCTCTAACAGCGCAACTGAATCTTTTATAAGTCCATAATCGGTGGCAAGAAGTTCAACATGAGTGGGAATTTTTGCTTTACTTATTTGGCTTGTGATAGCCGCAACAATAATTGTAGGACTATACTTGTTTCCAATATCATTTTGAATAACAAGTACAGGTCTTACTCCGCCCTGTTCACTTCCCACAACAGGACTCAAATCTGCATAATATAATTCACCGCGTTTTATTTCCATTAATCAACCATTCAATATATTTATTAAAGTCACACTCACTCGCCTTAAAAAATTCATTATCGAGCTCTAAGAGTACCGAGTGGAATTGCGTGTTATTTTTATAACACTTTTCCCACTTAGCCTTACTTATATTATGTTTAGAAAAATTATTTTGTTTCATAACATAATCGAGTTCGGTTGATATATTATTCACATGTTCATTATATTTAAACTGCATTTTCTCAATTTCAGTCATTTCCCTCTCGCTTATCCAAATTTTGGTAAAAAAATATCACACTATAACTTGTGTAATATTTATAAAATTATTTTAATATATACAATTTTTTATTGCATAATACAAATAGCGGTGCATACTTCATCAGTGTGACTAATACTTATTTGAACATCGGTTACACCAAAAGTAGTTAAAATTATTTTCGCATTATCACTTAATTTAACAAAGGGCTTTCCGTTTTTATCATGACTAATTTCAATTTCGTTTAAATCAATACCATTATTAATTCCAATTCCAAGTGCTTTTAAAAACGCCTCTTTGGCACAGAATATTCCTGCTAAACTTTGAGTTTTTCTCATAGTTTGGCTGACATACATTGCTTCATAAGAAGTGAAATAGTTTTCTAAAAAGCGTTCATTTTGAATGAATTTCTCCATTCGCATAACATCTAAAATATCAATACCTATTAACATTTTCTCCTCCAAACTCGCTTATAATTTATTTTGAAACTCAATTCTTATGTTTTCCATAACTCGTGACACTTCATCATATTTAAAGCCACGACTTAACAAAAAGCGATAAGTTTTATTAAAGTTTTGCAAGTTCTTGTCTTTTTTATTTAAGTATTTAGTTGCAATATTATATATTGTTTCGTGGACTTTGTCAATCTCCATAAGCGCTTCATCAATAATATCTTTTGCCACTCCTTTTTGAAACAGATTTTGAGATAGTTTAAATTGACCATATTTCCCGCTGTTTGACCGCACAAACGCTTTTGCATATTCCTTATCATTAATAAGATTATATTCTATTAGTTTATCTAACACTACCGTTATGTTTTCTTCGCTAACACTCTTTCTTTGCAAGTAGTCTTTCACTTGTTTTTGAGTTTTTAAAGCACTTTGAACATATTTAACAGCAAGGTTTGTGGCAAGCAATTTTTCATTTTCTTTTAAAATTAAAGCATATTCTTGTTCATTTAACTGCATATTTTTTGCTAACTTAAACTTAACCACTATATCAAAATGCATTTTGCATACATATCCATCACTAAACTCCACCTTAGTGGAAGACTGCAAATATTCAATATTATAAATTGTTACCATATTTTTTGAATCTCTTTTTCACTTAAAAATTTTGTTTGCAATTTAGTTATATCGCCTTTTAAAGATAATATGTAATTTATTGCTTGTTCGTTCAACTCGTCAATCGATGCAATAGTGTAAACTACATTGCCTGAAAGTTTATTAAAATCACTATTTAACAGAATTAATTCACTTGAATTAAAATAACTTATCACAATTTGCATATCACTCAGTAACACAGCAATTTCATAAATATGATACTTTTTATAATCCACAAATTCTGCTTTCTTTATAAGACCTATACAAGTTTCCATATATGCTTTAATTAAGCCGCCAGCACCTAATTTAACACCACCAAAATATCGCACAACAACAACTAAAACATTTTTCAATTTTTGTCTTTTTAAAACATTTATAATAGGCAAACCCGCAGTTCCCTTAGGTTCGCCATCATCGTAGCATTTTTCACTTGGCGGATTTGTTAAAATATAAGCATAACAAATATGAGTGGCGTCCTTAAATTTCTCTTTTATTTCACTAATTTTATTTTCGCAATCATCTTTAGAAAAAACTGGAAACATTTTTCCAATAAACTTGGATTTTTTAACCAAATTAATATATGTTTCATTATTTTCTAAAACTAACAAATTATCTCCATTTATTTTAATATTTTATGCTTGTTTCGTTGTCGTTATTTATTTTTTACGCTTGCAAACATTAATTATTAGCGTGTGTAAGTTTTCAATCAAACAAAGTTCATTATCCTGCTTAATTATCATCTTTAGCTATATTATTAACTACTGCTACAAATTATTAGATTTGAAAAAGTGTTTTCGATACAAATTTGTTTTATTGCACGAGTAAAGTGCTTTAACTAAGTAGAAATCAAATATATCATTCTAGACAAATAAGACATTTATTTTTTTATAATAGTACTTTAATTAATATTTAATGATAAGATTAAATTTCGAATCGCTCGAATATTATTAGTATGTGAAATGTTTCTTTTAAGTTTAAATATTTTTAAACTTTACTGATTAAAAAAAATTATTTTATAACATCAACTATAACTCCGCCACCAAGACACTCTCGTCCGCCCTTATATTCTTTATATAACACCACAAACTGGCCCGGTGTTATGGCACGCTGTTTTTTGTCAAAGTCCACTCGCACTTCGCCCTTTTTAACAGATACTGTAACAAATTGATCGGGCTGGCGATATCTAAATTTCGCATAACACTTAAAATTAGCGTTTTCGGGCTTGTTTATCCAATTAAAATCTTTTGCCACTAATCCTTTGGAAAACAGTTCTTCGCCTTCGCCTTGGCTTACATATATAATATTATTTTTAATGTCTTTATCTATAACGAACCAGCGTCCACCATTGCCATCTTGCTTTCCGCCAATATTAAGCCCTCGCCTTTGCCCTAGCGTGTAATACATTGCTCCCTCATGCTCACCAACCACAACGCCATTATTATCCATTATTTTGCCACGAGTTGCCGGAAGAAAATTTTTAATAAACTCTCTGAATTTCCTTTCGCCTATAAAACAAATGCCTGTGCTATCCTTTTTTGTTGCAGTATTTAAATTATATTTTTCTGCAAGTTTGCGTACTTGTGGTTTAATCAAATCGCCAAGCGGAAAAATAACACTTTTTAATTGCTCTTGTGAAAGTTGATTTAAAAAATAAGTTTGGTCTTTGTTGTCATCTTTTGCAACAAGAAGTTTCACTTTTCCATCTTCTATAACGGTTTTTGCATAATGCCCAGTTGCGATTAAATCCGCACCCAACATTTTTGCATGATCTAAAAACGGGCCGAACTTTATCTCACGATTGCACATCACATCCGGATTAGGTGTTCTGCCGTTTTTGTATTCATCTAAAAAATAACTAAAAACTTGATTCATATACTGTTTAGAAAAATTGACAGAATAATATGGAATATCTAGTTTTTCACAAACCCTTTTAACATCTTCATAATCCGCAACAGCAGTGCACATGCCATCTTCGTCGTTTTCTTCCCAGTTGTTCATAAATAGTCCAATCACATTATAACCTTGTTCTTTTAACAATGCCGCCGCCACTGAACTATCCACTCCTCCGCTCATTCCAACAACAACTGTTTTCATTTCGTTTTGTCCTTTTTAATGTTATTGTTTGAATTACTGATTTTTTCTTTTTTATTTTTTTTACTTGCGTTTATTGTAGATATTTTTTTAAACTGTTCTTTTAACACCTGCTCTGCCTTTTTAACTTCTTCACTATCAGCGAGCACAATAGGATAATTGTATTTATTAAACAGCACGGCAAAAAAATCACTAAACCACATTATTACTGCAAAAGCTGCAAATAATCCACCAATCGATGCAACATTGTTTAAAAAACCAATATCATTAAAATGATTTAATTTCATATATGTTAAAAAAAATCCCGATACAAAAGATATTAGAATAAACCATCCTCGCTTAAACCTTCCCGAATAAAAATTCCCCGCACCAAAACAACCTAAAAATAAAGTTAGCCAAGTCATTTTAATCTTGTTTATATCCCTTGGAACAAAGGTGGAAAAAAGCACATCATCTTTTAAGTTTGCCTTTAATAGTTTTTTAGCTTTCAAATTGCTTGCAAAAGCAATCTCATTTTTTGTAATATTGCAATAAGGACACATTTGTTGTTTTATTTTATAACCACATTGTGGGCATGTCATAAGTGCGTACTCCTTAATACTTAAATTGTATCAAACTTTGTTTCATTTTTAAAATGAATAAAACAAATAATATTTTTTTTAAAAATAAGCATAATAACAATTTGCAATTATAACAATATTTCTAACTCTTCGTTTTCAATGTAAGTTTCATTTGAAAAAATATTTAAGTAAAATTGGGTTTTACTTTCTAAAATTTACTGATAGATAAGTAGATGACAATTCAATAAATATAAAAAAGAAAACTTATATATTTAAATGGTATTCTATTATACGCAGTTTTCCCTTCAAGAAGAGTAGATTATAAATAGATAGATTGATAGATAGATAGATAGATAGATAGATTAATAGATTTATTATACTAAAATAAGTCAACCCTGCACCACTTGCATTATTTTTACTGCATTATCTAAAATATAATAATATTTGATTTTACAACGGAATAATAACTTTAAACACGATTGCGATTATAGTTTCATTTCTTTTCCTTTAAAACGACTGCGATTATAGGTCTATTTCTTTTCATGATTAAAGCAATCTTTTTTCGCATGCTTTTTATAAAGTTTTGCAAAATAAATTGTAAATAATCCAACAATACTGCCCAGAAACATACCACCTAAAATATCACATGGATAATGCAGACATAAAAAAATCCTGCTTAAAGAGATAATAATTGCGGGAATAAAAAACCACCAGCCATTTTTAAAATAATGTGCTAGAATAATTGCACAGCAAAAAGCAGTTGTAGCATGCAAGCTTGGAAAACTACCTGAATCTGGTGGAGCTATATGCATATAATTTAAAAAACTAATTAAAGAACTATCAATTTCAAAAGGTCTTGGAGCTTTGATAATGCTTTTTAATATATAATGCCCTATAATAAGACTAGCGCTAAATCCTATTATTAACATAACCCCTGCCCTTCGAGTACTTTTAAAAAATAAAAAAACTACTGCTACAATTAGCCATACAAACCCACCTATAAAAGTGATATATCTAAATAAGTGATTGATAAAATCACTACTATGCAAATTTTCATTAACCCATTGTAATACTTGAATTTCCACATTATTAGCATTGGCAAAAAGCCCTCATTATATGACAAGCAATTTTTTAAATTTCCTCATATTTATTTAAATATTAAATATACGATGATTTACAACCTAGATAAAATATTTTATTTTATATGCCCGAAGGAAAAACTGCGTACAACTAAACTTAACAAAAATACTATTCATAATTTAATAATTTTTTTTATATTTTTTGAACAGTTAGAGATAGTAAAACATGTGCGTTTCTATCTACATGCTTTATGTGTTTGAAATCATTTAAACTTTATTAATAAAAAAATAGCGCAAGCAAAATCGATAATATTTTTCAAAAAAGCTAAATCTGCAACTATCTCGTGTATTATGATAAAATATTAAAATACTTATTAGATGCAAAAAAATTACAATAAATAAAATCGTTATATCTGGCAGGTAACATATATAAATAATAATCGAAGATATAAATAAAAAACACGGCAATTTAAGCCGTGCTTTTTATGAAATTAAACTTTTATTTAATTTCAATTTGCTTTTTAGTAGATTTAGGTTCAATTTTTGGGAATGTAATTTTTAATATTCCATTGTCTAAACTAGGTTTAATGCTATCTTCCTTAATATCGCCCACATAGAATGAACGAGTGCAAGCAACCTGTTTTCGTTCTCTTTTGATATAATTTTGATTTTTATCTTTTTCATCAACATTTTCTTGTTTCTTAGCAGTTACAGTAAGATATCCATTATCAAGATCAATGGATATATCTTTTTTGTCATATCCGGGAACGTCCATTTCTAGGATATAGTTATTATCCTTTTCAATTATATCCGCCTTTATATGACTTGTTTTTTCTCTTTCTAAAAATGGTGTGAAAAAATTATCTATATCATCAAAAAAACTTAACTCCCACCTATTTCTATCACTTGGCAAAAATCTCATATAATATCTCCTTTTTTATATTTTTAGCAAACTTAATGCGTAATTGTTAGCACTCTCGCCTTAACTCTGCCAACTTTATTATAATTGCAATTTAACTGTTAGTCAACTAAAAAATGACATTTTTTTAAAATTTTATTTAATTTTATAATATTATTACCTAGTTTTTAAAAAATACTCACATTAAAAGTTTTTCTTTTAAAACAAAAATGCTATACTTAATTTGACCATTTTTTGTATAACCCATTTATTACAATAACAAGTAATATAAGCAATAATAATTTGACTTTAAAAGGAAAATCAATGAACAAACTTCAAAATTCTAAAACCATTTTTGAAAACGCGCTAAAAGGGAAATATGCTGTTGGTGCGTTTAATTTTGTGAACATGGAGATGCTTAAATCAATTTTACACGCTGCAGAAGAAGAAAAAAGCCCTGTCATTATTCAATGTTCCACTGGCGCTATTAAATACGCAGGCATCAAAACGCTTGTGGCTATGGTAAAAGCAGAAATTGAAAACTTATCTATTCCTGTTATGCTCAATCTTGATCATGGTAAAACGTTTGAAGATTGTAAGAATGCAGTTGATAGTGGATTTAGTAATGTAATGATTGACGCTTCACATTTGCCAATGCATGAAAATATTGCTCTCACTAAAAAGGTGGTGGAATACGCACATGCCAGAAATGTTACTGTGGAAGCGGAACTCGGGCAACTTGCAGGCGTGGAAGAAGAAGTTAGTTGCGACACTCATGCTTACACTAACCCAATGCAAGCAAAAGGATTTGTTGATGCAACAAATGTGGATAGCTTAGCGATAGCTATCGGCACAAGCCACGGCACTAACAAGTTTAAAGGCGAAGCTCGTTTACGATTTGATATTCTGGAAGAAATTGAAAAACTACTTCCAAACTACCCGTTGGTTTTGCATGGGGCAAGTTCTGTTCCACAAGATATAGTGGCCACAGCCGTGAAATATGGCGCAAAGTTAGAAGGCGTTAATGGAGTGCCAGAAAATATTTTAGCTAAGGCTTGTGCTAAAAATATTTGCAAAATCAATGTGGATAGTGACTTAAAATTATCCTACACCGCAGGACTTCGCCAACATTTTGCAGAACATCCAGAAGAAGTGGATATTAGAAACTATAATAAAACCGCTATGGGAAAAGTTAAAGAAACAATTAAAAACAAACTTAAAAAAGTTTTTAATAGTTCAAATATGGCTTAAAGCTTACAATTATTATAGGTTAACAGCAAGTTTTTTCGATTACTTATAAAAAAATGATAAGAAATTATAAAGCCGTTTTCGGCTTTTTTTAGCAGAATAAATTTTTATAGAAGCCAAAAAACACACTTTATTTTAAATCAAATGAGAAATTACATAATTCAAAACGCAAAAGCCTTCTTGCGTTGCAAATAGAAAATTATCTTCAATTTTAATTAAACTTTCTTTTTGCAATTTTTCAATAGCAGTTTTTCTGGACTGCAAAAAGTTTATATTGAGTTTTTTATTCACTGTATCTATATTCATGCCTTTAACCGTTCTTAAAGCAAGCATGATATATTCATCTAACCAATCATTTTCCACATTTTCTATATTTTCAATAATACTTTTTTTGCTTTTAATTTTATCAATATAAGTATGCAAATTTTTTTCATTATTGAATCTTTGCCAGTTTATATAACTATGCGCACCCGCACCAAAACCAATATACTCGCATAAATTCCAGCAATTTAAATTATGCTTGCACTCATATCCTTTTAACGAAAAGTTGCTCACTTCATATTGAAAATAATCTAATTTTCTTAAATAATTTACAGAAAATAAATAAGCGTCTGTCACTTTCTCTTCTTTTGGAAGTTTTATTTCCCCACTTTCCACCAACCTTTTAAATGGTGTGTTGTCTTCCACAATTAATTGATAACAACTAATATGCGTACTTTCAAACGAGTGTGCTAAATTTATCGCGCGAATAATGTCACTCTGCTTTTGACTTGGAAGACCTATCATTAAATCGGTGTTAATATTATGTAAGCCGGCATTTTTTAAGATTTGCATAGCGTTAATATATTGTTTTTTATTATGTATTCTACCTAGAATTTTCAATATTTTATTACTCGATGTTTGTAACCCCACACTAACCCGAGTAACCCCTGCACTCTTCCATTCAAACGCTTTTTCACTAGTGACACTATTGGGATTGCATTCCAAAGATATTTCAGCATCTTTTAAAACATTGTAATTGTTTTTAAGTTCGGCTAATATGGTTGCTATTGCGCCTTTAAATAAAAAACTAGGTGTTCCGCCACCTATGAAAATTGTGTCTATATTATAATCTTTTAATAAATTATTTTTTAATTTAATTTCTTTTACAAGTGCGTACAAATACTCTGTTTGCTTATCAAACGCATCATCTACCGAATTAAAATCACAATATCTGCATTTTTTTTCACAAAAAGGAATATGAATATAAACGCCAGCTTTTTTTATTTCCATGTTGATTTATTTTAGCATAGTTTTCAAGGTTTTTGTATTAATTTTAATATTATTAAAATTAATTTTGACCCAAAAATAAAAGATTACTACTTTCTTTATAAAATCATGGAAGTAACATAAACAAAATATAGTTTCACGAATAAAGCATTAATAACGAATTCTTTAATTTTTTTAATTCTATACGCAAAAAAACTGCTTAAAAAAATTATTTTGACAAATAAATTATATTAATAAGCTAATTTTTTGTCATCTTGCATATAGAACCTTATTTTATTATTTCTTACTTTTATGCTGATAATAACTCACTCGGGGTTTATCTTATATCTTAAATTATTTATAATTGAATCTTTTTATTAAAAAAAACCAACAAAAATTTTTTTGTTGGCTTATAAAACTTAATCTATTTTTAAAATTGAAACAAATGCTTCGCTTGGTATTTCCACTGAACCAATTTGTCTCATCTTTTTCTTACCTTTCTTTTGCTTTTCTAATAATTTTTTCTTTCTAGTAACATCCCCTCCATAGCATTTAGCAAGCACATCCTTTCTAAGTGCTCTAACTGTTTCACGAGCAATAACTTTATTTCCTATTGCTGCCTGAATTGGAATTTCAAACATTTGCCTAGGGATAACTTCCTTTAATTTTTCAACGATTGATTTTCCACGAGGATACGCTTTATCCTTATGAACAATTAAGCTAAGAGCATCACAAACGTCTCCGTTTAACAAAATATCCAATTTCACAAGTTCGCTTTCTTCATAATCCAGCAGTTCATAATCCATGCTAGCATAACCGTGTGAGCGTGATTTCAATTCATCAAAAAAATCAAAAACTATTTCGTTTAATGGCATTTTATAAACTAATTGACAACGGTTAGCATCAAAATACTGCAAATCCAAATGCACGCCTCGTTTATCTTGGCATAGTTTCATTAAATCTCCCAAATAGGTTGGAGGTGTAAATATTTGTACTTTAACACATGGCTCTTCAATTCTATCAATTAATTGCGGAGATGGTAGGTTTTCAGGGTTGCTAATATCAAGCACTTCACCGTTAGTTTTATAAACCTTATAATTTACAGTTGGCGCTGTTGTTATAATATCTAAATCAAATTCCCGCTCTAACCGTTCTTGAACAATTTCCATATGAAGTAGCCCTAAAAAGCCACATCTAAAACCAAAACCAAGCGCTTGCGACACCTCGGGCAAATATTCTAGCGATGCATCGTTTAGTTTTAATTTTTCTAAAGCATCTTTTAAGTCGTTATACCTGCTTCCGTCCACACTAAAAATTCCGCTAAAAACAACTGGTTTAACTTCTTTATATCCTGAAAGTGGCTTATTTGTAGGATTTTTAGATAAGGTGATTGTGTCACCTACCTTTATATCACTTACCGTTTTTATGCTTGCGGCAATGTATCCAACATCCCCCGCTTTTAGAATTTCTTGTGTTTTAGATTTTGGTGTGAAAATACCGACTTCTGTTACTTCATACTCATTTTTTGTTATGCAAAACTTAATTTTATCGCCTTTTTTTACACTGCCATCAACAATTCTAACCAAGCATACCGCACCTTTAAAATTATCATAAAAGCTATCGAAAATTAGCGCTCTAAGAGGAGCATTTTCGTTGCCTTTGGGTGGTGAAATCATTTGCACAACTTGGGAAAGTACTGCTTCGATATTTATTCCATCTTTAGCACTAATTGCAGGTGCGTTGTCAGCAGGAAGCCCTATAATCTCCTCTATTTCATGGCGAGCCTTCTCAATATCTGCGCTGGGCAAATCAATTTTATTAATAACCGGTAAAATTTCTAAATTATTTTCAAGTGCCAAATAAACATTAGCAAGTGTTTGTGCTTCCACTCCTTGTGTTGCATCAACTATTAAAATTGCACCTTCACAAGCTGCAAGCGAACGCGAAACTTCATAAGTAAAGTCCACATGACCGGGTGTATCTATTAAATTTAAAGTATAATCTTCGCCATTATGACGATATTTCATAGTGGTTGGTGTTAATTTTATTGTGATACCGCGCTCTTTTTCAATATCCATACTGTCTAGCAGTTGCGTTCGCATCTCCCGTTTATCCACCGATTGAGTTGTTTCCATAAGCCTATCTGCAAGCGTGCTTTTTCCATGGTCTATATGGGCAACAATGCAAAAGTTTCTAATTTTGTCCATTCTGTTCGACATTCAAGTTGTTTCTCCGTTTTTATGTTTTTTTTCAAATTTATGCTTTTATTTTATATTATTCATTCTAGTGATTACTATTATTAAAGAACAAAAAATCATACACTCACATTTTAAATATAAGTGAAATTAATATTTTTAAGTATACCACAAACAAAAACCAAAGAAAACAGAAACTTATTAATAAACTTATTAAAATTGTGCTATTTTTGTTGGCGATAAAGTTAAATAATGTTAAAATAAACATGTTAGGCTTAGTTGTTGCTAAAAAGTGATACTTTGTTGACAATTTCTTTAAGTCCAACTTCAATCAAATATTAGCATGCTTTATTGCATACAATAATAATATCATCTGGTTTTCGTATTAAAATTAAATTAAAGGTATGGGCATTTCATAAATTGGAATTCTCTAAAAACCAATTTTGTCTTCCCATAGAAGCGTAAAAAATATGAAGAATAATGTAATTAAAGAGAACAAATCTCTTAAAGATATATCTATAAAAAAACAAAGAGAAAAGGCAGACACATCTAACTGCAACGAGCCAACCAGTTATGAGGAACTAAAAAGCCTGATTTCTTCTTTTGCCGATAAGGGAAAACTCGACACTCTTAGATTTGACGATTGCTACACAAGTTTCATGAAAAATGAGTGGTTGTTAGACAAACCCATTAACCACTACGGTCAAGTGAGCCTTGATTACCCTGCAAACTCACTGCCTGCATATAAAGAAGCAGTTAAAGGCGGGTTTCCTATTCTTATAAGCGTACAAATGCTAGATGATGGCACTTGTGTTTGTTTTAAAGATAAAACGCTTGGAAAACTTACTAAAGAAGACGGATATATTGCAAACTGTACACTGGAAAACATTAAAAAACTAAAATTGGAAAAAACCGATTTATCTATCCCAACACTGGGTGAAGCGCTCGATGTAATTCAAGGGAAAACGCCTATAATCTTAGAGATTTTCAATGAAAGTGCTGTGGGCAAAATGGAAGAAAGTATTTTAAAAATTATTAATCAATACATTTCAAAATACAATGCATGGGATAGTATTGCGATTCTTTCCATCAATCCTTATACTCTAGAATGGTTCTATGAAAACGCACCACATTTCACTCGAATTATTAAAAGTTGCCTGTTTACTTCTCTTTCAAAATATGCCGATATTAAAACAAAAATTTTAAAAAAGTTAAAATTAACAAACAAAATAGCTCATGCAGACTTTATCGCTTACAATGCTCAAGATTTGCCATGTAAATATATTGAAAAGTATAAGCCTTATGGTGTGCTAGCTTACAATGTAACCAGTCAAGAACTATATGAAAAAGTTTTACCACACATCGATAATGTTATTTTCTCAGGTTTTGTCCCAAAAATTTAAGACCCGACCACGAAGTACTAAACTCCTACATAAATCAACTATCTTACAATAATAAATAAATAAATTCAGTGGTGCAGAGTTAACATATATTAAAAGAGAGATTTATCTCTCTTTTTAATTCAATAACTTAAAAATTAAAAATAAATTACCTCAACGAAATAACAAAACCACTATTCATGAAAGACAACAAATATCAAACGAACGAAACCACATACTGTGGTCAAACGGAACTTTGTGGGTACGACTTTATAAAATGACCGTTGCCAAATTTGTTTAATTTCTATATTTTTTTAATTTTTGCAAATTAAAAAAATTTAAATAATCATATGGTGTTAGCACTATAACTTTAAAAAATTAGCAAAGAAAAGTGGTATAGATAAAAATATCAATCTTGTTAAAAAATTTTTGTTTAAAAAAATATTATATTATAACTTAAATTTATAAATCGCTTTCTAAGCATATATCACATAATAAAGCGTTTGGTTTATCTATTAAAAAGCCAAAAAAAATCACCAGTCGGTGGTTTTTTTAAAAAAATTGTGAGTCAGCGTTTAACAAAAAAATCTTTTGTTATCATATTTTACGAGCACGAAGGTGCTCACAAATCAACTAATCTTAAACAATAATGAACTAACCTAAGTCATTGGAAAAGAAATTACTATAAAATTTATTATATTTTTATTATTTAGTTAAGTTATAAATCATTCTTCTGCAATGTTCACATGGAATATAATCGCTTGTTTTTAAAATATCAAACTTTGCGCTTGGAATTGCCATACCGCAATAACCGCAACCCTTATCCACTAACGGCACAAAAACTGGAAAAATGCCATCTTGTTTAATAGCATTATACTTAATCAATAGTTCTTTAGGTACATTTTTTTCGATTTCTTTTAAGTCTTTTAGCAATTTTTTACGCTCAGGTTCTATCCCTTGAACTTTTTCATCATACTTACTCTTTATTTCTTTATGACGGAAACGCGCCTTTTTAACATTTCTTATAGTTATTTCAAACTCTTTTAGTTTGTTGCTAATCTTTGTTATCAACATATTAAAATTTCTTTCTAACATATAAAGTTCAGAACTAAGTTCGTTTACATTTTTAATATATTCATCTAATTTATCTTTATCCAGTTTTGAAACATCATTTTTAATAAGTTGGTTTATATTTTTAGTACTCACATCATGCAGGTTTTTAAGTTCATCATACTCTTTGATAAGTTTTATCGCGGAGTCTTCTAAAAAATTGCTTTTATTTTGAGATTCTTTAACAAATGCATTTAATTTTGTCATTTGCTCTAATTCTTCTGCCTTATTTATAATCTTATCTAACTTATTAAGTTCAGCATCAGTTTTTTGATAATTTAAAATATTACTCATTTATTTCCCCTTCAATTAATTTCAATTTGTCTTTTAAATTTTTAATCTTTTTTTCGTCCGTAACTTTAGAAAGCAGTTTAGTATATTTATTTTTTAAATAAGTTAAATAACGCTTAAAGTCGCTACTCCCCTTATTATTTAAACCAAACATAATTTCTTTTTTTGTTAATTTTCCTAATCCCTCTTCTGCTTTTAAAATATTATAAAATTTACCACAATCGTATATAATTTTATCAAAAACAATTTTATAACCGTTATTTATTAAGTAATGTTTTAGTTTTTCTTCATGTTTTTGCGGTTGAAGAATATAACTTTCAAAGGTTAGATTTCTTTTGTCTAAAATATTAATTATTTCTTCGCCACCTAATCCGGAAATTATCACCTGCAAAATATTATCGCTTGCCTTAATTGTTTCTAGTCCGTCTCCCACTCTTATGTCATAGTTTATTATCCCTAGTTTTTGCATAAGTTCGATTGGCTTTTTAGCACATTTCTCACTAATATCACTAAAAATTGCATAATCAATTAAGTTTTCTTGAAAGGCTCGCACAACTATTTTGCCGTGATCAGAGCCAATATCTGCCACTCTGCGATAAGAAATTAAACTTTTAATTTCCTGCATTCTTTTAGATAGATTAATTAACATAAAAATCCTGTAATTTTTTGCTACGGTTTGGATTTCTAAGTTTTCTTAGTGCTTTTGCCTCAATTTGTCGAATACGCTCACGAGTTACATTAAACTCCTTGCCTACTTCTTCCAGTGTTCGTGGATGACTATCGTCCAATCCATATCGCAAACGAATTACCTTTTGTTCTCTTGGTGTTAGTGTGCTAAGTACAGACATTAATTGAACTTTCAACATTCCTTGTGTGGCATCTTCAAGGGGTGATTTAACAGTTTCATCTTCAACAAAGTCAGATATTTTGCTTTCTTCTTCCTCACCTACTGGACTTTCTAACGACACTGGGTCTTGCGCAATTTTTTGTATTTCAACAACTCTTTGTGGCGTTATTCCCATGCGTTCAGCAACTTCTTCGTTGGACGGATCTCTGCCAAGTTCCTGCATAAGCTGTTTGCTTATTCTGGATAGTTTATGGATAGTTTCCACCATGTGAACAGGAACTCTTATTGTTCTCGCTTGGTCAGCGATAGCACGCGTTATAGACTGCCTTATCCACCAAGTTGCGTAAGTTGAAAATCTAAAACCTTTGGTGTGGTCGAACTTTTCCACTGCTTTTAATAGTCCCAAATTACCTTCTTGAATTAAATCAAGAAATTGCATGTTACTTCTATTTATATATTTTTTAGCAATACTAACCACTAACTTTAAGTTTTTTTCACATAATTCTTTTCTGGCGGACTCATCATCTTTTAATATGCGTTTTGCAAGTTCCACTTCCTGCTCGCTAGACAAAAGTTGTGCACTACCAATATCTTTTAAATACACTTTGACCGGGTCATCAATTTTAACGGTTTTTATTATTTTTTTAATTTCTTCATCTTTAATAATTGAGGATTCTATTGGCTCAATCATCACTCCTCTATCCGTTAAATATTGGGTAATCTCTTCAATTTCTTTGTTTGTTAAATCAAAATTAAGCAATCGTTCGCCAAGCTCGTCCTCTGCAATAGTTCCTAATTTCTCAATTTGTTTTAAAATTGTTAATATTTCTATATCAAAACTTTGTTCCATTTGTTAATTATTTCCTTTTAACTTTAAAATTATCATTTGAGTTTCTTTGGATAGTTGTCTTCGTTTGTCCAGGTCGGTTTCCGCAGTTAGTGCTCTCGAAATTTCTTGCAACTTGCCTTCTAATCCAACTTTAACTAAATACTTTATACAATCTTCATAGTAATCTAAATTATCGTTTTCGGCGGAAAATTCATAGTTTATTATGTCATATATTTCTTTATTATCTTCCACATCGAACATATCAAATAGCGCACTTACAATTGGCGTTTTGCCTTCTTTGTTCATTTTTTCAATGTATTCATATAGCATTATGTTATCAGGATTTTTTAAGCTTTCCTTTATGTTTCCATTAACTTTTGCATATTTCTTTTTATGAAGCAAAGCCGCTAACACAAATTTAACAGCTTTTAAAAATGCGTTGTCCCGGCTGGGCAAAGCACTGTCTTTTTTTTCTTCAACTTCAATAAAATCGTCTTTTGCAAGTCGCATATCTTCTCGAAGAACAGAAATTGATATATTAGATAGTTCTTTAAGCATATTTAAATAAATATCTTGCTCGGCAACAGAACTTAATTTTTTGATAACGAACAAACTTTCTTTAATAAACTTGCTTTTTTCTTCCGGCTTGTTGTGATTATATTTTGAGTAAATTGTATTTATTAAATATTCCACCCAATACTTTGCGTTTTTAATTAATTTTTCAAAATCATCTTTACTGTTTTTATTAAGATAGTCGTCTGGATCAAGTCCATCAGGTAACACTGCCACATAAACATTTAATCCCGCATTCACTAAAATTTCTAAACTTCTTAGTGTTGCTTGTTTGCCGGCATTATCACCATCAAAACATACAACCACTTTATCTAAAAATCGCTTAATCTCACGAGCATGAAAGGATGTTAACGCCGTACCCATGCAAGCCACCGCGTTTTTAAAACCATTTTTATATAGTGAAATAACATCCATTTGCCCTTCCACCATAATAACTTCGTTTAAATTGTTTTCATGTTTTAAATTTTTTATGCTGTTTATGTTATAAACACACTTGCTTTTGTCAAAAATCAATGTTTGCGCTGTGTTTTTATATTTAGCAAAATCTGCCTCCTCGAGCAGTCTTGCACTAAATCCCACAACATCGCCATAACTATTGATAATAGGGAATATTAATCGTTTGCTCTGTGCGTCAAACAAGTTGTTATTTTTTCTTTCACATATACCACTGTCCAGCATGTCCTCTTTTGTGTAACCAAGCCGACTTAAATAATCTACTACCTCATTCCAACCTAAACTGTAACCTATACCAAAAGTTTTTAAAATGCTAGCATCTAGTCCCCGTTTTTTAATATAGTTCATTGCTAACATTGGTCTAATTTTAACTAAATTCATATGATAATAATTAGCGGTATCTTTAAGCATTTTTAAATATGTTTCTTTTTTCTTTTTCTTTTGTTTAATATCTTCATTATCTCCGCTTATTTCTGGCATTTGCATGTGCGAGTTAGTTGCCAAAATCTTACATGCATCATAAAAATCAACCGCCTCAATTTTTTCAACAAACTTAATAACATCGCCACTTGCTCCGCAACCAAAACAATGAAAAAATTGTTCGTATTCATTAATTGCAAATGACGGTGTTTTTTCAATATGAAAAGGGCAACACGCCCAATGAGTCTTGCCTTTTTTTTGAACATTTGCATATTTTGATATTATTTTTATAATATCATTATTTGCTTTTAATTCACTTATCCATTCACTAGATAATCCTGTTCGCAAAAAACTTTCCTCCTATGTTAAAAATTATGAATATATTTTGTGCTCTACTAATATATACACTTTTTTTATTGATTTTCCTTTTTTATTTAAAAAGTTTTTTATTTTTTTGTTTTTGTAAACTTAATTAAGCTAATTATTAAAGTATCAAAGCACATTTCTTTTTTTTATTTCCTGCATTTCCGCAGTTGTTTTTTCATTTCTCGTAGTGTCCTTACACTAAAAATATTGTGCTAAATTTTTATATTTTTTTTTAAAATTCTTATCTATCTATAACCGCAAGGTAGTTTTTTTACTTTATTAAAATATATACGCTTGGTATTGATATTTTCTATATTATAAAACGAGCTTAAAAAAAACAAACTTAAACAAAAAAGTGATTTTTGTATGAAATTTACTTATTTAATTTCCAATAGTTAAATCATCTTAAAACTTTATTGCTTTTAAAATAAAATCTAAACTTATTATAAATGTTATTTAACTTAAAAACTTTATACTTGCATCAACTTAATCTTATAAACTACGACTAATATATCATAGTCAAAAATAAAAGGGTGAAATAATATCACCCTATATTTTTCCGGTATTTTTGAAATTACATACTTTCAGAGATAACAGCTTGAGCAGCAGCTAATCTTGCAATAGGCACTCTATATGGTGAACAACTCACATAGTTAAGACCGATTTTATGGGCAAACTTAACACTTGCCGGATCTCCGCCATGCTCTCCGCAAATTCCGCATTTTAGCGTTGGTTTTGCGCCTCTACCCAAAGAAACGGCTTTTCTCATAAGGTAACCAACACCTTCTTCATCAACTCTAACAAACGGGTCGCTTTCAAAAATTCTTTTAAAATAGTATTCTTTTAAAAACTTTGCTGCGTCGTCACGGCTAAATCCATAAGTCATTTGCGTTAAATCGTTTGTGCCAAATGAGAAGAAATCTGCTTCTTTTGCAATTTTATCAGCAGTTATTGCAGCACGAGGAATTTCAATCATTGTTCCGACAGTATAGTCCACCTGCATGCCTACTTCTTCCATTAATTCTTTTGCAGTTGCATGAATAATATCTTTTATATATTGAAGTTCTTTTACATCGCCAATTAGTGGAACCATAAGTTCAGGACAAACTGGTGTTCCCTCTTTTTTGCAATCAAGGGCGGCTCCTAGCATTGCCCTGGTTTGCATGCGAGCAAGTTCGGGAATAACTATTGCAAGTCGGCAACCTCTAAAGCCCATCATTGGGTTAAACTCTTTCAACTCTTCAATAACATGTTTCAATTCTGCTGTTGTTTTTCCAAGGTCTTTAGCAATTTCTGCAATATCTTTTTCGGCTGTTGGAAGAAACTCATGAAGTGGCGGGTCAATATATCTAATTGTGCATGGTTTTCCGTTTAGTTCTTTAAATAGTTTGTAAAAATCGCCTTTTTGCATTGGCAAAAGTTTACCTAATGCTTTTTCGCGCTCTTCTAAATTAGTTGCCACAATCATTTCACGAATTGCTTTAATTCTGTCTTTTTCAAAGAACATGTGTTCGGTTCGGCAAAGCCCAATTCCCACTGCACCAAGTTGAATTGCACGACGAGCGTCTTTTGCAGTGTCAGCATTTGCTCTAACTTTTAATTTGGTATATTCGTCTACCCAAGCCATGATAGTTGCAAAGTCACCAGAAATGCTAGCTTCTTCTGTTTCGATTTTTTCGCCGTAAACATTACCTAGCGTTCCGTCAATAGAAATATAATCGCCTTCTTTAAAA
Source organism: uncultured Clostridia bacterium (assembly GCA_937874195.1). Taxonomy (GTDB): domain Bacteria; phylum Bacillota; class Clostridia; order Christensenellales; family UBA1242; genus UBA11490. The sequence continues at coordinate 24,258 of CALNBM010000013.1, forward strand.
CTTTTATTATTTATGGTTACAACTTTGTTTTTCTCGTCAATTTTTAAACCTTCACAACCAGCCACACACGCAATCCCCATTCCGCGTGCTACTACTGCTGCATGAGAAGTCATACCACCTGTTGCTGTTAGAACTCCAGTGGCTGCTGCCATGCCTTCAATGTCTTCTGGACTAGTTTCCGTTCTAACTAAAATAGTTTGGATTTTTCTTTCAGCACATTTCATTGCTTGTTTAGGAGATATAGAGATTATACCACATCCCGCACCCGGACTTGCTGCCAAGCCATGTGATAGAACTTTAGCTTTTTTAAGAGCATCTTGTTTGAAGGTTGGGTGAAGTAAACTATCCAAACTCCTTGGTTCAATCTTCATAAGCGCTTCTTTTTTGCTAATTTTGCCTTCACTAACAAGGTCTATTGCAATTTTTAAAGCAGCAGTTGCAGTTCTTTTTCCATTTCTGGTTTGAAGCATATAAAGTTTGCCATTTTCAATGGTGAACTCCATATCTTGCATATCTTTATAGAAATCTTCTAATTTATCACAAATATCAACAAATTCTTTAAAAACTGCCGGATTTTGTTTCTCAAGTTCTATTATAGGATTAGGAGTTCTTATTCCCGCAACAACATCTTCGCCTTGAGCATTCATTAAATATTCGCCAAATAACGCTTTTTCGCCCGTTGCTGGGTTTCTTGTAAACGCAACACCTGTTCCGCTTTCATCACCCATATTCCCAAACACCATGCTTTGAATGTTTACTGCTGTTCCCCACTCTGCTGGGATATCGTTCATTCGCCTGTAAGCGATAGCCCTTTCATTGTTCCAACTTCTAAAAACCGCCTTAACTGCTTCAATTAATTGAACATTTGGTTGTTCTGGAAATTCTTCGCCTTTATGTTTAGCATAAATTTTTTTAAATTTTATAACAAGATTCTTTAAATCTAAGTCGTTTAAATCAGTGTCTTTTGTAACACCTTTTGCAACTTTAATTTTGTCCATTTCATCTTCAAATAACTCGCGTTTAATACCCATAACAACATCCGCAAACATTTGAATAAATCGCCTATAACTATCATACGCAAACCTTACATTACCAGTTAGCGTTGCAAGTCCTTCAACCACTTTATCGTTAAGTCCAAGGTTTAAAATGGTGTCCATCATACCCGGCATGCTTGCTCTAGAACCTGAACGAACAGAAACCAATAACGGATTTTTAGCATCGCCAAAAACTTTGCCTGTTTCACTTTCAATCTTTTTTAATGCAACAAATATTTGTTTCTCAACCTCTGGGGTTAACTTTTCACCATCTACATAATACTTATTACAAGCTTCTGTTGTAACAGTAAATCCTTGTGGAACAGGTAGTCCAAGGCTAGTCATTTGAGATAGGTTTGCACCTTTTCCCCCAAGCAGATTTTTCATATCTGCACTGCCTTCTTTAAATAAATAAACGAATTTTTTCTGCATAATTTCTCTCCTAATAATTTCATTACAATTTAAAGTATAAAGTAAAAACCCTTTTAAAACAACTGTTTTTTCCACACATTTTGAAAAATATTGAAGTTTCAAGCTTAAAAAAAATTAAAAAAATAAGCAGTATTTTTTTAGCACTTAAAAAGTTTAAAGTTATAAAACGAAAAAAGTTTAAGATTAATCTTTTTACATATAAATTTTAGGTTTAAAAGTGTGCTTTATAAATATATAATCAAAAATAAACTAAAAGTTGTTTTAAAAATATAAATTTTTAAATATATTTAAAATTACTGTATTTTATAAAACATACAATTTTTAGTGTGTGTGTAAAATAATTGTCTTATATGTTCCTATAAAACCATTGTCTTTATTATATACTATAAAACCATTGTCCTTATTTGTACTATAAAATCATTGTCTTTATATCTACTTTACAGGTAATAATTTTAATCATGCTTTTGTCCCATAAAAACTTATTATAACTTATTTTCGCTCATTTCCGCTTGATAAAGGTTTAAACATAGTATTATCGTTATAACTTCATATTTAATTCAAAACATATCCCAAATAATCTTTTAAAGTTTTCAATAGTTCCCCTGCTACTATTTGTTTTACCTTAATATTTTTCAATTTTGCAGGAGTTGTATTATTAATGATTTTGAGATATGCGAATTCTTGTTTTTTTAATCCTATTTCTTGAACATTAAAATCATTTTTTTCAAAAGATAAACAATTTTCACATATTAGTCCGCCATGGACTAAACTTAAATTTCCATTATATAATTTTGCTTCACACTTTGAGCAAGTGGAAAAATCTAGTGCGTAACCCAAGCAATCTAAAAATCGCAAGATAAATTGTGCAACCACAACCTGAGCAGACGCGTTATCATAAGTTATTGCTTTTAAACAATTAATAAAACTAATAAATAACTGCTCGCTAACCATACCCGATTTTATGTAGTTATTGCATAATTTTAACATATACGATGCTTCTATAAAATTATCGTAGTTCTCTGTTAGTTCAAAAAAATTATCGATAGCACTCACTTGCGTAACAATAAAAAAATCACCCTTTTTAACAAGTTCAAAAACCGCAAAACAAAAAGGCTGACTAGCATATTTTAATTTAGAATTAGCACCGTTTACACCTTTTAACAGCGCAGAAATTTTGCCCAACTCCAGCGAGAAAATCGTTATCAATTTATCTTTTTCTCTATAGTTAGACCCGCCAATAACTACGCCTGTTACTCGATATTCTTCCGCACTACTCATCATAACCTAAATTTTTTAAATGGGTTTTATTATCTCTCCACTCTTCCCTAACTTTAACAAATAATTGCAATAGCACTTTCTTTTTTAATAATTCTTCTATATCAACTCTGCTAAGCGTACCAATTTCTTTTAGCATACTGCCATTTTTACCAATAATAATTTGTTTGTGGCTTTTCTTTTCGCAAATGATATCTGCAGATATAACGCATATTTCCGCTTTTTCTCTAAATTCAATTATTTCAACTGCAATGCCGTGTGGCACTTCTTCACGCAGTCTCCAAAGTAATTTTTCACGAATTGTTTCGCTGACTAAAAATGAAACTGGCTTATCGGTGTAGATATCGTCTTCATAATACTTAATATTGTCGTTTAGTTTGGATTTTATTTTTTTTAATAATAGATTAATATTTTTGCCTTTATGAGCAGAGATAGGAATAATATCTTTAATATTTTCTAGCGAATTAAACACCTCTAACTGCGGAAATAGTAATTCTTCTTTTGCAATGTCAGTTTTTGTTATAATAAGCATCACATTTTCTTTATCAAACTTTCTTACCATTTCAACATCTTTTTCGTAAATTTTTTTGCTTCCGTCAATTAAAAATAAAACAATGTCAACATCACTAATTGCACTATTAATGCTAGTTTGCATAAACTCATCAAGTTTAGTTTTGCTCGCGTGAATACCGGGAGTATCAATAAAAATTATTTGATATTCCTCATCATTTAATATTCCTATTATTTTGTTTCGTGTGGTTTGTGGTTTAGGCGAAATAATTGAAACCTTTTCTTTAATAAGAGTGTTGAGAAGTGTGCTTTTCCCCACATTTGGTTTGCCAATTATTGAAACGAATCCCGATTTAAAGTTCATTAATATTCCCTTTATTACTCTTTATTTTTATTAGCGTTTTTTTATTCTTATTATTTTATCATTTTTTTGATTTGATTAAATTACAGTTTTTTAAGTTTTGCTTTTATGAAACCTCGTATCTGCACTTTTTTCTTTTGTATTTTCGTATTAATATAATTACTTTTGAATTAATTTATTGTTTTGCTTGTTTGCCAGTTTTTTAAGTTTTGCTTTTATGAAAACTCGTATCTGCACTTTTTTTCTTTTGTATTTTCGTATTAATATAATTACTTTTGAATTAATTTATTGTTTTGCTTGTTTGCCAGTTTTTTAAGTTTTGCTTTTATGAAAACTCGTATCTGCACTTTTTTTCTTTTGTATTTTCGTATTAATATAATTACTTTTGAATTAATTTATTGTT
>CALNBM010000014.1 GCA_937874195.1 uncultured Clostridia bacterium
TGTTGTGTTATCGTTTAAGAAATTAGTCCAAGCAGATGGTAACTCAAGCATGCGTAATGTATGCCCTGTTGGAGCAGTGTCAAAAATAACATAGTCATAATTCATTTTTATCTCATCATCTGTGATTAGATGTGCGAACTCATTAAAAGATGCAATTTCAATCGTACAAGAACCTGACAATTGTTCTTCCATATTTCTTATAACATCAGCTGGAAATATACCTCTATATGGTCCAACAACAGATTCACGATATTCTTCAGCTGCTTTCAATGGATCTACATTGATAATATCTAAATTAGGACACATATCAATTTTTGTTGCTTTATTTCCGATTAAAGTTTCAAAAACGTCTTGAAGATTAGAAGCTGGATCAGTACTGATTAATAATACTTTTTTACCACTATCTGCTAATGACACAGCAATCGAACAAGAAACAGAGGTTTTTCCAACCCCACCTTTTCCTGTAAAAAATAGATACTTTGTTAAGCTGATGTCATCAATTTTAAATTGATTGTTGACATTCATATTAACAGCATCCCTTTTTATCACCACAACATTGTTCTACTTTATCATTACTGCAGCATGGTTCTTCTTTTTCATTATTACAGTCACATGGTTCATTTTCACTGCAGCATTTTTGCTTCTTAGTGATAATAGCTGAACTTAATTCACTAACTTCAATCTTTAGCCATTCAGCAAGTTCTTTTTTTGAAGGATAGCTACCCGACTTTACTATTTTGCCGTCTAATAATGTTATTGGTAAAGCTTCGGATCCCTTTGTTTTTAATAACTCACTATGCGAGCCAATTCCATTTATTTTACCTTCATCTAAAACAATTATTCTATCACAATCTATAACTGAGTTTATACGTTGTGCCACAATAAGCACAGTTATGTCTTTAAAACTTTTGCGGAAATTTTTCCATAAGTTATTTTCTGTGGCAATATCCACGGCGCTAGTGCTATCGTCTAAGATAATTATTTTAGGGTTTTTTAAAAGCGCCCTTGCAATGCAAATTCTTTGCTTTTGTCCTCCCGACAAATTTACGCCACCCTGACCAAGCACAGTGGAGTAACCATCTGCAAAGTTTTTAATGAAATTATGAGCCATTGCAATTTTACATGCATTTTCAATTTCTTCATCAGTTGCTTCAATATTTCCCCATTTTAAATTGTCCTTTATAGTGCCAGAAAAAAGCACATTTTTTTGAAGTACCATTGCAACACTATCTCTAAGTGGTTGGAGTTTGTAATCCTTAACATTGCGCCCGCCCACCTTTATTTCGCCCACTTCCACATCGTAAAGCCTAGGGATAAGTTGGAGTAGTGAACTTTTTGATGCACCTGTTCCACCCACAATACCCACCTTCTCTCCGGATTTAATTTTTAAATTTATATCGGTTAACACAAAATTAGTTGTTTTTCTTTCATAATTAAAATAAACATCCTTAAACTCTACTTCACCATTTTGAGGCGGACTTGAAATAGTGCCGTTATCTTTTAAGTCAATTTCTTCATTCAAGACTTCGTTTATTCTGTTCGCACTTGCTTTACTTATAACAATATTTACCATTACCATTGAAAGCATCATAAGCGACATAATCATTTGCATTGCGTAGTTAATAAAACTAAGCATCTTTCCTGCGCTAAATTGTTCTAATACTATTAAATTTCCGCCAAGCCATAAAATCGCCAGAATGCATCCGTTCATAACAACACTCATTAATGGCACATTCAATGCAACAATTTTCTCCGCTGATTTAGACAGATTTTTTAAGGTTGTTGCCTCTTTTTCAAATTCCGCTATTTCTCTATCTTCTTGCACAAATGATTTAACAACACGAATACCTGTTAAGTTTTCCTGCACTTTAGCTTCCACCTTATCATATTGCACAAACATTTTTTGAAAGAGTGGAAATGCTTTAAATATTATAAATCCCAATCCAACTGCCAAAGCAGGCGCTGCAATTAGAAAAATCAATGCCAGTTTAGCGTTTAAAATAAATGTCATTGTCACAGAAAAAACGAACAAAATCGGCGATCTAAACAATGTTCGAATTATCATTCGAAATGCATTTTCCATGTTTTTAACATCGTAAGTTAGCCGTGTTACTAAACTTGACGAACTATATTTATCAATATTTTTAAACGAAAAGTTTTGAATTTTATAAAACATTGCCTCGCCTATATTTTTAGAAAATCCACAACTGGCAATAGATGCGTTACGAGCACTTTGCGTGCCAAACAACAACCCCAACAATGCCATCATAATAAGTGCAAAGCCCGAAATAAATAGCACCTTTGTATCGCTTTTTGAAATACCATCGTCAATCATAAACGCCATAATTAAAGGAATTGTCACTTCTATTGCTGTTTCAAACATAAGAAAAAATGGTGACAAAAATGTCTGCTTTTTGTATTGCCCTATGTATTTATAATATTTTTTAAAAAACATATTTCCTGCCTTTTAATACTGTCCTTCGAGTTTTTTAAGTGTTCTGTTGATTTTATCTTCACGAATGCGAACAACTTCTTTTTCGCCAAATATGAACGCCATTTGCTCAACAGTGTTTAAAACATCTGCAATTTCTTCTTGCACCTTTTCTTTTCGCTCCTCAATCTTATCTTTGTTTGAATTGCTTTTTTTGATTCTTCTATATTTAAGAAGTTCTTTAATAAGTTCGCTCATTTCTTCAATACACATATCAATTTGCGTATCTTCTCCCCAGGCATCGATAAATTTTTGATAATCCTCTTTGTATTTTTCTTCCATTTTTACTCCTGTTAATTAATTCTTAATTTTAACACATTACCACCATTTTGCAAAAGAATCAACACGCATTCGTTTTATTAATATAAATAAAAAAAGTACCATCTCACCCCACCAGTATATGATATACTTTTTAAAAAAATCTCTATGCTAGGCTAACCTATTATAGAGATTTAAAAGAACAATGTATTAATCATAAAGTTTTTTTATTAGTCCGCCTTACCAACGCCCAGAGCCGCCACCACCAAAACCACCGCCGCTAAAACCTCCGCCACCACCAAAACCGCCACCAAAGCCCCCACTTCTTGAAGAGGAAGTTTTGGACATATTTATTGCGATACTTTTACTAATTGCTAGGTTAATATTAGAAAACATCATATTAATAAATAATATATCGTAAACATTTGTAGTCATAATATAAGCGCTTGGTGCAATCGTAAATCCTTCAAACTTTTTAGAAAATTCGTTGGTTACATTAAATACATAGGCATATGGCAATATATCATAAAAGTAACTTGGGTTATCGTTTACCAACACTTTGATTCTATCTTTCTCTGCCATTTCTATAAAGTTTCTAAAACCTTCTAATTTTCCAAAATCATTTTTAATATTTTCACGAAGGCTAATAAAAACCACCGAACAAAAGTTTGCAAACAATGCCACTGCAACAACTATATACTTAAGTCCATATGGGTCTAAAATGGCATAATTAAACCACAACATATAAATAAACAAATAAGCAACACTAAGAAGAACAATAGAAATTTTATATAGTCTGCTTTTTAACACTGTGTTTCCTGACTCGTTTGCGTTTAAATAATATCCATAAGATAAAACTATCGATGCCGCTACTTGCATAACTGCAAGCGCAAGAGCGAATATAAGTATTATTGGTTGCATATTTATCCTATAAAAATATAGCGCACTAAATAAGATAAACGGAATTACTCCTAAAATTTTAATTGCAACGCTTGCCACTTTTGAAGATGACGAAACAGGTGCACCTCCATTAGACACTTTCACTGTGTTTTTAGCTGACATAACTGACATGGCAAACTGCGAACTTACATTATTAATTTTAATAGTTGGAAATTCTTCTTCGTAATTTTCGGTTTTGTTATCGCCTGGGGTTGTATCCTTCATATTGTTTTTTGTTTTTGCTTCAATATCTTGAAGTCCAATAAAAATATTTTTTATATCTTTTTTTATGTTTAACTGGCTTGGTTTTTTAAACAAATTTTCAAATAGCGTTTTTTCATATTTGCGAGTGTTTTCAGGTAGTTCACTAACAAGCATAGTTAACTTTATATCATTTATATTTGTGGCATCAATTTTTAAATACCCCTTCGATGCCCAATATATAATAAGTGATGATATTTTTTTGTTATTTGTGTAACCGTTTAATATAAAACCTGCTTCCGGCGGGTTATAATCATTTGGCGGAAAAAATTCCACCGGTTTATTTACTATTTGCTTTTTAGAAAAGTGTTTTAGTGTTATAACAACCATAATCGCCAAAATGAACAGTGACAATGCAATTATAACAATATCGCCAATTGGCATTAATAAATTCACAGTAAAATAATTTTCAGGCAACTTAATATAAATTGTTATTGCCTCGTCTTTTAAAATAGCATCAACGCCTATATATTGCCCTGTTATTATATTATTTGCTTCGTCAAAAACAATCGATAACTTTTCTGCGCCACTAGTTTCTCCAAATTCGCCCACATAAAATTGTGTTGCAGTCCTATCAAAACTTTTCGGCATGGTTATTGAAAATGAAAAATTGTCAATATAAGTTGTTCTTCCCTCGCCCAATAAATTTAAATATAGAAAATCCATTGTTTTATCACGGTCATACCCGGCATTAAACTTATAATTGATAGAATAATCAACGATTTTCCCGTTGACTAGTTCGTCTTCATCGCCAATAACTAACACCAAGAAACCGTCTTCTGTTGAACTGAAATAACTCGTTTGCTTAATACCACCATTAACACGATAACTCACATCAACATTGGTTATTCGGGTATAATAATCTTCAATTATTTCTTTTTCACCATCATGTCTATAAATTGTGTTGTTTAAAGGTATGTAACGATAAATTCCATGGCTTTCATTCGTATTTAAAACATTTAATAATTGAAACTCAGTTTGAATGCTTTCAGTAATATCATAAGAATTATCTTCGTTTACCACAACATCCACAGTATAATCTAAATATCTATAATTGTTATCATACGCTGTTGGATTATCACTACCACCTGGTTGTTTTATTAAGAAAAAAATTCCTAACATTAGAAAACTTATTAATATCAATGCGGCAAGCATGCCAAAAATTATATATGTTTTTTTCATTAATTTTCTTTTAAATTTATTTTTCTTTATGGTTTATTTTAATAGTTATACAATTTATCAAAAGCTATTAATAGTTTAATTTTATACTACTTAAATATTTATGTGCTAAAATCAACAGTTCTAAATACAAAATTAAAAACTTACTTTAACATTTTCTCGTTCGGTTTGGTCACTCACTTCATAAAGTGTTGCTTTTTTCACCTTAAAAATTCCTGCAAATAAAACACCGGGGAAGGTTTGTATAGCATTATTTAGTGTTTTAGCAGTTGCGTTGTAATATTTTCTAGAACTGGAAATTTCGTTTTCTAAACTTGTCATTTGATTTTGAAGTTGTAGAAATTGTTTATCCGCTTTTAAGTCAGGATAACTTTCTGCAACTGCAAAAAGGGATTTTAGAGTGCCTGTAAGCGCGCTATCCTTTTGGATTTTATCTTCCATGCTTGTTGCACCCACAGCCATATTTCTGGCTTTGATAACATTTTCCAGTGTGCCTTTCTCATGTTTTGCATAACCTTTAACAGTTTCTACTAAATTAGGAACCAGGTCATATCGTTTTTTAAGGTAAACATCCATTGTGGAAAACCCTTCTTCCACATTATTTCGTTTTCTAACAAACGAGTTGTAATAGCCCACAAACATAGCTGCAATTATAATAACGAGAAGCAATATTATTCCGCCAACAATTAATGCAGTTGTGCCTGCTGATAATAATAAAATAGTCATTTTATCTCCTTTCTTTCTTTTAATGATAATATAGTATCACATTTTTTTTAATCTTAGAAATAAAAACAAAATATTGTTATAAAATAAATAAAAAGATTAAGCATTTTTCGGCTTTAATACAATTTTAAAAAATTTAAATAATTTTGTACAAAATTGTTGATATTTCGTTTTAACTTTTATTTTTATATGATATACTGTTATTGGAAAAATGGAAGTTTTTTCCAGATTTTTTTAAAAACCAACGCTAAATGTGAGCGAATTGAACAGTTTTTAATAAAGTAGGGGATAACAATGAAAGAAATAAATTCGGCTATCTTACTTACTAATGATGACTTTAGTTACGCAAGTAATCTAAAAACTATTTTAAAAGACAACTGCTACGAACTGATTTACACAAAACAATTTGAAAAACTTATTGATTTTGCAACCACAAGCAAACATGCAATTATATTTATTGATAACTACTTTTCTATGTATAAAAGTATTTTTAAGTTTTTTTTCGAAAAGTCTGAATGCTTTCGCAATCATGTTGTAGTTTTTATTGACGAGAATGTGGACAAGTATAAGGAATTTGTTAACGATGTGCGCATTTTCGCATTAAATAAAAATAAAATTGAGTCTTCGCTTCTTCCTATTTTACAAAACACTGTGGCGTTTAAACAAACGGCAACCGATATAAATTGTAATAAATTAAACGAATATCTTACAAGCTATTTGCTGAAAATTGGTTTTAATCCAAAACACATGGGATTTGATTATATTAAAAAATTGGTGATTTATTGCGCCAATAATAATAATTTTGCTCCCGATAGTCTACAACGGTCAATTTTTCCAAAACTTGCAATAATATGTAATAAGCAGGTCGCAAGTATTGAGCGAAATATTAGAAGTGCTGTAAAACACGCCAGCTTATCTCAAAGTTTTATAGAGGAATTTGCAAAACACGGAGTGAATCTAAATAAAAATATCACCACTAAAACATTTCTTTCGTTTTTATTAAATAAATGTTACGACAATTATATTAGTAAAAACTCCCTTAATAAACAAACACCAAAAGAAACAACAGAAAATAAAAAAGCGTAAATACGCTTTTTTATTATACGAACCACTTAAATAGTATAATGCTAGTTTTATTTACAAATAACTAACGCCAAAATTAAAAATTAAAAATTTATTTTTAAGTTTTTTATTTTCAATTCATAATTTAAAAATTTAAACCTGCTTAAACGAATGAATTAAATAAAACAACTAAAAATATCTAATAATCATATTAACAGTTCACCATAAATTATTAATCAAAAAGCTTAAATAGTTTTTTGCTCTCATTTATCTGTCATGTCTTTTACTTCACCTTTATTTTTCGTGTTTATTTCCTCTATCGTTTTCTTTATCTTTTCTTCATTATCTCTGTTTTTAAAGTATTTGTTTCTAACATATTTTTCTCTTACTTTTCTTGGAATTAAACTTAAAAATATGCGGGACATTGAATTTTTAACACCCACATAAATTTTCGCTGGTGGATGCCCTTTTTTTGTTGCATTATATATTGCACGCGCAATTCTTTTAGGATTCACTTGTTTTTTATTTTCTGCTATCATTAATTTATGCGCATGCTTATATGTGGTAAAATAATCATCATCTTCTTTAACCATAAAATTGCCATTTTCATGAAAATTTATCATTTTTGCGTGGGCAGTAATAACACTAATTCCAAAATCTTTTAATTCCATTCTAAGCCCTGATGATAAACTGTCGATTGCTGCTTTATTTGCCGCAAATAGTGTTTGATATGGAATGCCCATTGGCGAATAAACTGAACTTATGTTAACTATTTTACCCTTTCTTTTTTCTCTCATATAAGGCAAAACTGCTTTAATTATGTTAATTGTACCTAATAGGTTTACATCAAAAAATTCTCTGATTTCTTTTTTTGTATAATATTCAACAGGGCTAATATTTAAATTTACGCTTGCGTTGTTTATTAAAATATCAATTTGGCCTTCTTCTCTGATTATTTTTTCCACCACAACTTTACAGTTATCAAAATTTGTTATATCGCAAGGAACATAATGTAGTCCGGGCAAGTTTTGTGTATCTTTTGCTATGCCGTATGTAACACACTTTTCATCTATATATTTCTTTGCTAACTGCGTGCCAAGATTACTAGACGAACCAGTTATCAATATTACTTTTTTCAACCTTACCTCCTTGGCTATTAACAATATATTTTATACGATTGAACAACATTTGTAAAACTAATTAGTAGTAAAATAAAAACTAATTTGTTTTATGAGTTAAACTAAATTATAGTATAAACAACCAAAAGAAACCTGCGCACATTTTTTAATAGTTTAGGGTACTGTTTGCTATACATTTTTTTCTTCTATATATATTCGGGGTTTTTAATCCTTAGTTTATTATAGGCGTTTATGACTTTTTTTATTTCTATGATGCATCTATAATGCAACAATTAATCTTTTATAATTTTATACATGCTATAATTTTTTATTATTATTTTTTTTGTTTTCGTTTAACCACAAAGTCTATCAATGAAAGTATTTTTAAAGTATTTTAAATATTATATTTCTATCATTTACTAATTCGTTGTTTTTTTATTTTTCGTTTAACGATAAGTGCATCAACAAATATAACAATCAATCCTTGAATAATAAATAAATAGAAAGTGCAGAACCGCCATATTAACATTGCCCAAAAAACCACACCCTCGCCTCTAGCCGCAAATAATGTTGAAAACAATGCCATAAACGATACTTCCGCCGCCGCCGCCCCACCTGGTAGTGGAATAAAACTAATCGCTTGTTCGCAAAGCAGTGCAAGCGCCACAATCTCAAACCATGAATGCACTGTTAAATCTGGAAAATTAAAAGTTAAATAAACACTATATGCAATGGAAAACTGTGCTAATATTCCAAGAAATGCAAGCAGTGTTTGAACAATAAAAACCTTAAAAGAGCTAACAAAATTTTTCATACATTTTTGATAGTTGTCAACAAATATTGCCACTTTTTCTAAAGTCGATGCCGGGTTTTTAACAATCTTTAATTTCGCGCCCAATTTAACACTGCCAACTATTATCTTTTCGCCCACCTTTTTATTAGTGCCAATTAAAAGATTTAATAAAAAAAGTATTGCGTTTGCGATAAAACCAACAAGTGCTGCATATTTAACAACATTTGCTTCTGTGGTAGAAATCGCTTTTAATGGAGTTACAAAAACAACGATTGAGAACGCCAAAAAAGCTATTTGCCAAAATAAATATTTAGCCAAAGGAATTCCTGTTGAAATATCTCCGCTGAATTTGTTTTTTCTAAGTTCAATTATTTGAAACGGTTGCCCACCGGTTGCGAGCGGAGTTACATAATCCCAATATTTCCCGTAAACGGCAATTTTAAAAGCTAAATAAAGTCGCCATTTTTTAGAAGCATTGTGAATTAAAAACAAAAACTTTAAAACTTCAATAATATTTATTAAAATAAATAGCCCTAGCGATAAAAACACAAACCTATAATAAGGATGTTCAGCAAACAGTTCACTTAGAGGTTTAACGCCTTCTTTTGAAAATTGAAAAATAAATAATCCTGCTACCACCGCAATGTTAAAAATTAAAAAAATCCATGTTGTTTTGACTTTTTTTGCACTATTTTTTTTCTCAACTGTGTTTAAATATGATTTAGAAAGTTCTTCATCTTCTTGTTTTTCAGAAAATTTTTTGTATTGTCTTTCAATTCTGTCCTCAAAAAAGTATTTACTGCTAAGTCCTCTTTTTTTAGCAGTTTTTTTATTACTTTCGCTTTTAATTACCGATAATTTTTTTGTAACAACTTTTTTTATCAAATAGCTCTCCTAGAATTAACACATTAATAAAACAAATTCCATTATTATATAATATACTTTTATAGTTTATTATAGAATGATAATAGTTTTAATTTATTATATGTTAAATAATTTTAATCTTAACTCAGCGAATTTCAGTTATTCCACCCATATATTTTCTAAGCACCTGTGGCACTGTTACTGACCCGTCAGCATTTTGATATTGCTCTATTATTGCAGGGAAAATTCGCGAAGTAGCCAGTCCGCTTGCATTAAGGGTATGAACAAATTCTGGTTTTTTGGTGTCTTTTCTAAAACGCATATTACTTCTTCTTGCTTGATAATCTCGTGCATTGGAAGCTGAACTAACTTCTTTATAAATTTTCATGCTTGGAATCCAAACTTCTATGTCATAAGTTCTTGCCATACTTGCACTGCAATCACCTGCTGCAAGTTTAGAAACTTGGAAGTGCAGTCCTAGTTTTTCCACAATCTTTTCTGCTTTTCCTAGTAGTTCGTCAAACGCCTTATCGCTGTTTTCTGGCGTGGTTATTTGCACCATCTCCACTTTGTTAAATTGATAACCTCTTATCATTCCGCGTTCTTCTGTTCTATAACTTCCTGCCTCTCTTCTGTAACAAGGAGTGTAGGCAAAAATTTTAATGGGAAGATTTTCTTCCTTTATGATTTCGTTTCTATAAAGATTCACAAGCGCAGTTTCTGCGGTTGGAAGTAAAAACTTATTATTTTCGCTTTTATTATCCACCCAAAACACCTCATCAACAAACTTAGGAAACTGTCCTGCGCCAAATCCACATTCATAATTTAACATGTGGGGAAGAAGCATAAACTCATAACCATCTGCCAAGTGTTCATCTATAAAAAAGTTTAATAGTGCCCACTCTAACTTTGCACCCATTCCTTTATAAATCCAATGACCACTGCCTGCTAATTTTACACCACGCTCATAATCAATTAGTTTTAACTGTTCACAAAGTTCAACATGGTCTTTAATTTTAAAATCAAATGATGGGACCTTTCCCACTTTTTTAACAACTTCGTTATTTTCCTTTCCACCCGCCACTAAATCATTGTCTGGGATATTAGGAAGACTAAACAAAATGTCGTTCATTTTTTTATCAATAATAGAAATTTTTTGGTCAAGTTTAACAATTTCATCGCCTAACTTTTTCATATCAAGAAAAACGCTTTCCACTTCTTTTCCTTCTTTTTTATACACAGGAATAAGAGTACTTACTTTGTTTTTGTTGGCTTTCTTGTTTTCGCATATAGTTAACAGTTCTCGTTTTTCTTTGTCTAAACTTAAAAGTTCACTAAAATTAATTTCGTAACCCTTTTTTAGTAACTGTTTTGCAATTTCTTGTGAGTTTTCTCTGATTTTATTAATATCTATCATTGGATTTTCCCCGCCCGCATCATTTTAAAATTCGTTTGTTTGTATTTCATTTTAGCAAATATCTAAAGTTTTAGCAATTCTTTTTTACTTAGTTACTTTATTCTTTCTCTTTACAATTAATTTTAACAGTGCTATAATAGAACAATAGTTCTATAATTATTGAGGAAGTTATGAAACAACGATTTATATTACACAGTGATCTTAATAATTTTTTTGCTAGTGTGGAAATGCTAAGTAATCCTAAATGGAAAAATTACGCCCTTTTAGTGGTGGGAAATTCAGAGCTTCGACACGGCATTGTACTCGCTAAAAACAACTTTGCAAAATCATGCGGTGTTAAAACGGGCGAAACAATTTATCAAGCAAAACTAAAATGCGAAGGCTTGCCTATAAAACTAATTAAGACAAACATACACAAATACGCAAAATATTCTATCCTTGTTAAAAATATTTACAAAGAATACTCTGATAATGTTGAAAGTTTCGGTATAGACGAAGCCTGGTTAGACATTTCTAAAACTGCTAACTCCTGGGATGATGCTTATGAGATTGCGGAAATCTTGCGAAAGGAAGTTAAACAAAAAACCGGGCTTACAGTAAGCATTGGCGTTAGTTATAATAAAATTTTTGCAAAGCTAGGGAGTGATTTGAAAAAACCTGATGCAGTTACTGTTATAACTCCTGAAAACTTCAAACAGGTTGTTTGGAAATTGCCAAAAGAAAATCTGCTTTTTGTGGGAAGAAAAACCAAAGAAAAGTTAGAGAAATATTCAATTAAAACTATTGGTGATTTAGCAAACTGTAATGTGGAATTTTTAAGAAATCTTCTTGGCAAAATGGGTGAAACACTGTGGACTTTTGCAAACGGTTTAGACAACAGTCCCGTTAGTGTAGTAAATAGTATTCATCAATATAAATCAATTGGAAACAGTGTCACATGCCCTTATGACTTAACGGAAATCAGCGAAGTGGAAACAATATTTTATATTCTTGCTGAAAGCGTTGCGAGTCGACTAAAAAACCACGGACTTTGGGCAAGCACCGTTCAAATAGTTATAAAAAACAAAGATTTTGTTACATTCGACCGACAGTGTAAAATTGACCCGCCATCTAACCTTTCCAGCGATTTAGCACTGGCTTCTTTAAAATTATTTAAGGAAAACTATACATTTGAAAAACCTGTTAGATTGCTTGGCTTACAAGCAAAAGGCCTGTCTTATGAACAAGCCCAACTTAGTTTTTTTTCTATAGATAAAAACTATAAAAAACAATGCAAAATTGAAGAAACTGTTGAAAAAATAAGAAAAAGATATGGACCCGAAAAAATAAAAAGAGGCTCTGTTTTAAAAAATGCAGAACTAGCAAACTTTAATCCTCATGACCCTTATACGCTAAGTATGGAAGCGGACGATGAGTTTATTTAATTTTTTATATCTTTGCGTTAGAAGTTGTTTAATTCGACTACTCGTTTTTATTTTTAATTATTCTTGGCTACATTATTTTACTTAAACTTTTATCTTTAAAAAAAAAATTAAATAAATAGCACATTAAAAAAATAAGTTAATTTATTTGTTCCAAAGGGAATAATTTTAACCACCTTGCCTGCAATATTAACTTTAGAAAATGCACCATGGTATCTGCTGTCTGAACTATTAGGCCGGTTATCTCCAAGTACAAAAACTTTGCCTTCTGGAACCATATAGGTTTCATAAATGCCGTCCTCGTCAATATCTAAGCAATTATCTTTTTCACTTTCCATAAGTAGAAGTTTTCCAAATGGACCCGTTTCGCTACTATAATAATCATTATTTATATTGCTAGCAGTGAGCGCATTTACTTTATAATTTTCTATAACTATCTCATCGTTTAAATATAAAACATATTCATTTGTAGTCTCATCTAATTCATATCTAAGTTCATCGCCTCCAAGCGCAATAACTCGTTTTATAAGCGGAATTGAATCTTTAATAACAACAATATCGCCGTATGTGTATTCCGCATACTTATTAACAAAAACTATATCTTTTTCATTTTTATCTCTAACTTCACCATTTATGACGGGATTTAGGTTTGGTTGCATACTTTCTCCATATACCTCTGCCGAAACATACATAAAATTAAAAAGCATAACCTTAATAAAAATCATGAACACAACTAATAGTAAAATGTTCTCAAAAATACTCCACTTGGATCTTTTGGGCTTGTATTCTGTTTTATATATGTTTTTGCTCAAATACTAAAACCGTCCTTTATCAAGTTTACTTCACTTTTATTTTACCACAAACATCTTTCGGTTGCAATAATTTTATGCTAGATTATATATTCATGCTTTCCTGCATTAACTAAATCACTATTGTTATAGATGTTTTTGTGTTATAAATATTGTAGTTTTTATCAAAACAGTTTTTAACTTTAAAGTGACAATATTATTAATAAAATATACATAAATTAGATTTATTAAACCACACTTAGAAAAGCAGGTTTTAATTAATTCTTTAATTTTGCTTTAATACTTGTGTACCTTAAACTGCCTTACAAAATTAAACGATTTTTGCGAGATTTAAATTGCGTTAAAATAAAAAACAACCAAGTTCTGTTGACTTTTTTAGTTTTTATTGATATTATTTCTAGAAAGCAATGCTTAAAAGGTTTAGTCAAACATGAAAAAAAGAACACGGACAATATTTTTTATCTCTTCAATCATTAGTTATGTGACAGCTATATTTCTAGCGCTGTTAAGTTTTTTGTTATTATTTGAAGAAAAATCAATTATGGATATATTTGAAAAGGTTTATTATTCTTTAATGGAAAATCCAACACAAGCGGGATTTGAACAACTGCTTGTTTCTTTTGCGCTATTTTCAGCTTTTACTGCTTACATGAGTTTCTCAGCAGGCAAACTTTATAAAATATTTTCTAAAGCACCCGAAAAGATTCTGTCTTCTGCGCTAAACACATTAGGATTTGTTTCTGTTTTTCAATTTATTTATGGACTACTTATTCTTCCACCTTTCACACTAATAGCGCCCTCACTTGCTTTCATTGCGTGGATTCAATGCAAAAATGCATCTGCTAAACGCATTAAGGTTGTTATTCCAGCAATAGTTTTAAACAACAACCAACAAGCAGTAACCGTTCATCCACAGGCAGTACAACTTATGATTAGTAAAATTTCCGAACTTAAACATAATAAAGAAAAAGGTGCTTACACTGAAGATCAATACAACTCAAAACTTAGCAAAATTTTAGGTGGTGAGTTTGATAACTAGGTTTTTGTATAACAAATGAATAACATATTATCAATAATTAAATCAAATAACTTAATCAACAAAGAAGATATTATTGGCGTCGCCTGTTCCGGCGGACGAGATAGTATGGCGCTTTTACACTTTTTAGTCAACTCAGCAAGCGAGTTGTGCTTTTCTGTTGTGGCAATTAATGTTGACCATAATATTAGAGAAAAAAGCGAAGACGACAGCCAGTTTGTTATTAATTACTGTGAAAAAAATAATATTAAAATTTACTCATATAAAATTGATGTGCCTGCGATTTGCGAAAAAGAAAAAATCGGTGTTGAACTTGCTGCACGAAAAGCTCGGTATGATATTTTTAATATGCTTCTAAAACATGGCACAGTTTCGAAAATTGCACTTGGTCATCATCTGCAAGATCAAGCTGAAACAATATTGTTAAATATTTTTAGAGGCACTGGTCTTAAAGGGGCGAGTGGTATGAAAATGAGCAGTGGTAATTTTATCCGCCCTTTGCTCACAACTTCTCGAACAGAAATTCAGGCATATATTACAGCAAATAACATTCCGTTTGTGGATGATGAAACCAATTTTGAAAACGAGCAATCTCGAAATTATATCCGCAATATGATTATGCCACTAATTAGAAACAAATGGCCACACGCCGATAATTCTATCACTAGTTTTGGTAAAATTTGTGCAGAAGATGAAAACTATATAAATAATCAAATTAATAAAAGTTCAATCATTATAAGCGGACGCACAGCAAAAATCCCTACAAGTTGTTTAGTTGTTAATAACAGTTTATCTTCACGGCTTATTAGTTACGCGCTTAATCAAATTTCTATTAATAAAAATATTGAAAAAAAGCATCTAAGTGCAATTTGTGAACTTAGCCTTGCATCCAATGGCTCAAAAATACACTTGCCCGATAAATTAATTGCTATAAAAGAATATAACTATTTAACGCTTACTAATAAACTTATTTCTCCCGCAAAATTAAATTTGCCGTTTAAAAAAGGCGGGTTAGACATTCCTTCATTTGGAATAATTGAAACTAAACTCACTCGCAAGCTAGAAAATCATAATTACACACATATTATTGATCATAAAAAACTCCCCGACAATGCAATTTGGCGTTATAAACAAAAGGATGATATATTTGAAAAATTTGGTGGCGGAACAAAATCTTTAAATGATTTTTTAATTGATAAAAAAGTTCCTTATCGCTTGCGAGGTTGCACGCCTGTTCTAGCAAGTGATAATGAAATTTTGGTGGTGGCAGGCGTGGAAATTTCTAACAAAGTTAAGTTAGATAAAAATACAGTATCCGCTTATGGCATAAATGTCATTAGTTTTGTTTAAAATTTTTTGCAGTAGTGTTGTAAAAAGATAGAAGTATCCCGTTAAAGACGGTGGTAGTTCTATATACGGCAAACCTATTTTAATCGCTGTACCGAAATCGCATTTTGTTGTCATTAAAAGCCTAGTTTCGGGAGTTTGGAAATAAAAGCAAGTGAAAAATATGCACTTGTTTTTTTTAATATTTTTACTATTAATTTTTTATTGAATTTATATTATGCAATTTATTATTTGAAAAATTATTGTTTTACTTCCAAACCTTACGAAAAAAATTCACTCAATATTAAAAAGCCACAAAATTCTTCTTGAACTATAAAAATTTTTATGCTATACTAGAGTTCGATAATTTTAAATAGGCAGGGTTTTTCCTGTCAAAAATTTTAATAAGAATTATCCTGCTTGATTTGGTTTAATCCAAATCCGAATAGACCATAAGGAGGTAAAAAAATGAACAGATACGAACTTTTAACTATTTTTTCAGCAAGTCTTACTGACGAGCAAAAAGAAAGTGTAACTGCTAAATACATTCAATTAATTGAAAGTAATAATGGCAAAATGCAAGTGGTTAATAAATGGGGAGTTAAAAAACTAGCCTATCCTATTAACTATAAAAAAGACGGCTATTATGTTCTTTTTGAATTTGACAGTCTACCAAATGTGCCAAAGATTGTTAATGATTTAATGAGAATTGATGAAGCTGTTATAAGAAGTTTTTGCTTAAAGAAAGAAGCATAAAACAAAGGAGAGAAAAAATGAACAAAGTTATTTTAATTGGAAATTTAACAAAAGATCCTGAAATAAGCACTACTCAAAGTGGGATTTCTGTTTGCAAATTCACACTTGCCATTTCAAGAAGATTCACAAATGCTGAAGGTGAACGCGAGACTGATTTTATAAATATAGTAACATGGCGAACGCTGGCAGACAACTGTCACAGATTTTTAAAGAAAGGAAGTAAAGCGGCTGTTGTAGGCATGGTCCAAACTCGTAGTTACGAAGGCAATGACGGAACAAAAAGATATATAACAGAAGTTGTTGCGGACGAAGTTGAGTTTATAAGTACTAAAACAGGCGAGAGCAGGTCAAGCGACGGAGAGGATAAAGCTTCAAGTCATAAAGATGAAGTTTCCACACTAGAACCAATAGACGACAACGATCTTCCTTTTTAATCAACTATAACACTTTAACCGAAAGCCTGTTAGTTATAAAAATAACAAACAAAGCTTATTTAGACAAGTTTATAGTTTTGTTATAAGGCGATAAAGGGTGATTTAAAAAAGACAAAAATAATATAAGGAGAGAAACATGAGCGAAGAAAAAGTTACTCAAAATGAAGATAAATCATTTCAAAGAAAATATAAAAAATTTCCACGAAAAAAGGTTTGCGTATTCTGTGTTGATAAATTAAAAGAAATTGACTATAAAGATGTTAATAAACTAAAAAAATTCATCACGGAAAAAGGCAAGATATTGCCTAGACGACAAACAGGAAATTGCGCAAATCATCAACGAAAATTATCTATTGCCGTTAAACGCGCAAGATATATGGCACTTATTCCATATGTTGGAGATTAATAAAAAATAAAAACAAAAACCACTTTCTATTCTAGTGGTTTTTTTGTTTCATTAAATGGAAATTGCCCATAAATAATCATCTGAAAAATTTAAGGTTTTTCATACTTAGACAGGCTCTTTTTAACGAAAGCATATATTTATACATTAAACACTATTTCATATATTATTTCAACTTCTTTAATAACTTAACATTCGCTGGTGTTTTTGCTATTTCCTCTCGCTCTTTTTAATTTTTTTCTATGCTTGCGAAAAGAGAATGTCTTTCAAGTTCCACTTTATGTGGTAACTATTTTTGTTTATAAACAAAAAAATCTTCCTTTGTTTTTTAAGGTGACCCGGCAAGGAAACTTGTACTGTGAAAAATTATTGCTTTTTACTATGTAGCCGAATTTTTGTCGCGAGAGTTGATAACAAAGAAGTGAATAAAAAAAATTAGTTTGTCTAATTTTTTATTTCTTTAAAAAAACATTTTTGATTCCTTAGTGAAAATAGTTTTTAGCATTGCAGTGAACAGAAAATATTTATTAATTAAAATTGATTATAAATATGATTCAAATAATAAATATAAAAACCGCCACATTAAAGTGATAAAAACTTTTAATTTAACAAAGAAGGATATTTTTATTTTCAAGATCTATTAGGGTTTTTTCTCTCACGCACATGAGCGTGTGGTTATTTCGATAATAAAAATGTCCTCGCTTTAAAGTGGGGACATTGGTCTTTAATTTAAAAATTTTGAAATTATTTGTTATTGTGAGCATAAAAATTTTAAACTTCTAAACTAAATTAAACTTTTTCAAAAACGCGATGCCAAGTGTGTTAGGACCGGTGTGAACAGCAGGACACTCAGTTATTTGTTTAAAAAGAACATCGTTTTCATTAATTTTTAAAAAATCACTTGCTTGGTTTAAAAAATTTTCTCCTGCATTAATATCAGAGCTATAACCCACAACGAAGTCATAGTCTTTTATATTTTCGCCTTCTTTATGGAAGTGACTTTTTACTAACTCCAATGTTTTTAAAAGAGTTCGCTTAATGCCAAACGCAATCCCACCCAGTCCAATGTCACCGTCTCGCAAAACAATAATAGGTTTTAAATTTAATGCAGATGCAACAAATGCTGACACCTTTCCAATTCTGCCACCCTTCTTTAAGTAATCAACGGTTTCCACTGTAAACATTATTTTGCCCGTTGGAATTAGTTTATTGATATTTATTTGAATTAATTCATACGAAAAACCAGCTTTTATCATGCCGTGAATCGCCAGTACCACCAGCATTTCAAGAGCGGAGTTCCCTTTAGAATCTATAACTGCAATTTCTGCATTTGGGTGACTTTCAAGCACTTGCATTTTTGCAACACTTGCACTGTTAAACGAACCACTAAACTTACTTGAAATGCAAACACAAATAGTTGCATATCCGCTTTTAAAATTTTCCATAAATTTTTGATAATATGTATCAATAGTAGGACAAGCTGTCTTAAAAACTTTTCCTTCCTCTATCATTGCTTTATATAGTTCATCAACATTCTTAGCATTAACCTCTTTATCACTGGTTGCATCGTATATAAAGAAGTCTACAACATCTATATCTTTATAATCTTTATGCAAAATGTCGGATGCCGCATCGGTAATTAATTTAATTTTATTTTCCATACTTTTCTCCTTATGTTTATTTAGTAATAAATAGCACGCCCAAACATCCCTCACCACAATGGCTTGAAATTGTACAGCCTGCTTTGGTTACAAAAATTTCTTTAAAGCCCCTGTCTATTAAAATTTGTTTTATACTTGCAACAATGTTATCTGATGCGGTTGTATATGTTATAAATACTTCATCTAAAGAAATGGCTTTATACTCACTAAGTAATTTATTAGTGTACTCAATCAACACTTCGTCAAGCTTTCCTCTAAATTTTCGTTTCATATACATTTTGCCGTCTTGAAGTGAAATTTGTGGTTTTATCTTTAAAATATTTGCACCTAGTAATTGAAGTGTACTGCACCTTCCACCTTTATATAAATAGTCCAGTCGATTAATAACAAAACTTGCTTGCACTTGAGGAATGCATTTTGAAATACTCTCGCAAATTTCTTTAAGCTCCGCTCCGCGCTTTACCATCTTTGATGCTTTAATAGCAAGTAGTGCAATACCAGTGGATAATGTTAGCGAATCAATAATAAACACATTTTCCATGTTCTTACTAACCTTAACGGCATTGTCGTATGCACAGCTAACCCCACTGGATATACTAATATGAATAACTGCGTCGTATGTTTGCAATAATTTTTTAAAATGTTCTTCAAATTGATATTCATTTACTGCACTTGTTTTTGGAAGAATTTTATTTTCCTTCACATATTCAAATATTTTTTGTGGTTCTATTTCTCCGTCTAAAAAAACCTTATCGTTTAATAGTACTGTAAACGGCAGTGTGTGGATATCGAATTTTTCTAATAAATCTTTAGGCAAATCGACCGTGCTTTCGGCGGAAATTGCTATTTTCATAATCCTCTCCTTCTAATAATTTAGTCTACTCTAAACTTTATCTTAAATAATAAAAATAACAAAACTATTTTTACAAAAACCTATTCTACATTTACGAAACCATTAAGTAGATGGTAATTTTAAAACTCTACCGTGAGTAGAAATGCCATTTTTTATTTGCATTTCCAAAGTTTTTTTGCTAATATATTAATATGGAAGAATTAAAACAAAATGTTGCAAAAAAATTAATATATTATCGCAAGAAATTTAAACTCACTCAATCCGAAGTTGCTGAAAAAATATCTTATTCGGATAAAAGCGTATCAAAATGGGAACGAGGGGAAGCACTGCCTGATGTAGTTGTGTTAAAAGCGCTATCGGAAATTTATGGAGTAACCGTTGAGCATCTTCTTTCACCTGAAGAAAAACACATGAAATTAGATTCTTCTTTAATTCAACAGATAAAGGAAAAACGATTACTTATTGTACTTTTTTCAGTATGTTTAGTTTGGCTTGTTGCGACAGTCCTTTTTGCCATAATGAGGTTTTTCTTGCCACATATTGAACAAGCCTGGTGGTGTTTTATGCTCGCAATTCCAGTAAGCTTTATTGTTACAACTATATTTAGTGAACTTTGGGCAAATCAAATATATAGAATTATCTCCGCATCTCTGCTAAACTGGAGCGCTACACTTGCTTTGTTTTTATCTTTTGATTTGCATGAAAAGTGGCTAATATTTGTGGTTGCAATACCTATTCAAGTGCTTATAATTTTATGGTTTTTATTAAAGAAAAATATTAATTTAAATAAGAAGTTAAAACTGTCAATAAAAAATATTTTACAAAAAAAATAATAATTAACAACAATGAAATTTCATTGTTGTTTTATTTTGTCCAAATTTTAAAAAAATATAGTTTGTTAAATTTTTTTATAAGGTTTTTATAATTTCAAGTAAGAAAATTTTTATTAATATTTACGCATGACTATAACTTAATTATTTCACTTGCTAAATAATTAGTATTTGCGTATACTATTAACAAATAAAATGAACAAATTATTTAATAGTAATAAAGACAAAAAAGATATGACGAAAGACAAAGAAAAATTGTGGTTTTCAATTTTTATGATTGCGGTTATTTTTCTTGGATTTCTAACGATCCTTCCAGATCTTGTTCAAACAATTAATAGTATTAGTTTTCCCCCTCTTAATCCAAACAAGAGTATTATCGAGTGTATTGACAACCCACCTTCCAAAACTTATATAATAACTGATAGAGAAATTACTGAAAGCGACCAAGCATCGCTTATGGATAAACTAAGAGGTGCGGGGCTGGAAGAACTAATTGTCGATAACAATAGTATTACCGCAAATTTTTTCGAAATTTCTTATTTACAATCCACTCAATCTTTAAGCTTATCAATGCCCGAATTGGGAGCTCTCATTAATTTAGTGATAGCATCAACGACTAACATAGATTTATCATTTTTAGAACTTTCAATCTTAGAAGAAACTTTGTACGCAGTGTCAAGCTTCAACATAACCGAATTTTTGATTGCCACAAATATTTCAACTGTAAACAAAAATATATATCTTATTAACAATTACACGCTAGTTACGGAAGAAAATAAACTGCTTTTAAATCCCACCATTTCATCCATTAATGGTTATCCTAATGAAGCAAATACTCTATTTGAAGAACTTTTAAATTATTATCTCGCCGAAATTGATAATAACTACGCAATATATAATATGAACGCATATTTGATTGATATTGTTGTTAACACTTTACTTAGCATCACTCAAACCACATTAAATATATCGGAAAATGTGATAAATTTTTATTTATAAGCATAATTTGTTTTGAAACTATTGTCTTTTAAAATAAAATTGTATATAATAAACATATAATATTAAAGAGCCTTTAAAAAAGATTTTGTAAGATTGTTTTATAAATTCAAACCTTTCCTCAAATCTCAATTTGCCAGAATTTATTATTAAACAATTTTTTAGAAACAACATTAAGCGTTATCGATAGTTTCTAATTTATAAAAAGGAATGATTAAATGGATTTTTTAAACTTACGCCAATTTTCTCCCTCACACATTGCTATAATCTCATTTGCCATAATCTTTACGGCAATTTTTTATTTTGTTTTTCTAAAAAAACAATCCAAAACTAAGACTATAATAGCGTTTATATTTGGTCTATTAGCACTTTTCTCTGTTATTGGAACAAATATTTATCTTGCTCTAACTCTTAACAATTTAACTGTTTTTGATTATCTACCGTTTCTTCTTTCACAAGCTAGCATAATTTTAGTGTTATTTGCATGCTTTATTAAATCGAATAAGTTTAAGAGTATTATATTCTTTATTGCAAGTTTTACCGCTGTGTATGGCTTAGTGGTGCTTGACAACGCTTTATTTCAAATTACTACCCTTAGTATTAGCACCGCTTTATATTTTTTACCTTATTTTTTTCTACTTGCTTCATCGTTTATGCTCGTTTCAAACACCAAAGTTAAAGCGGCTAACCTTTTTAGTGCATGTTCGCTAATTATTGTTTTTACAGCATTTGCTTATTTAGCGAGTTTAGGTTTTATGTATTACTTTGAAAACGCCGGATTATTAAATTATTTCTTCACATTATTTCCACGGGATTTCGTTATGGAGTATTTCTTTGAATTACTTCCTTTCCAATTTATTTACCTGGCTCCAATGATTGTGGTTTTTCTATTGTTTTCGCTTATCACATTTGCCCTAACTCACTTATTTCAAAGCAAGAAAGTCACTTGTCCTCAACAAACATTACCTAAATGGGAACTTGAAGAAGATGATGAAAGTATTATAAAAAAAAAAGATACATCTATAACGGAAAAAGATGATTTATACGCCGAAAAAACACCTGCCCAACAAGATAGTATAAATGAAACACCCGCCCAACAAGATAGTATAAAAGAAACACCTGCCCAACAAGAAAATATCGTTAAAGAGGATATTCATGAATTTGATTCTATCAATTCATATCTGGATAGCTTTTTACCAACGATAGAAGAAAATGTTGTTGAAGATGCACCGTTTATAGAAAAGAAAAATGAAACAGTTAAGGAAATTACCAACATTGAAATCACAACCGAGGAAAACAAGCCAGAAAACATTATCATAACAGAAAATAAACAAGAAGAACCTCTGGATGTAAACAAACAAAATGTTAGCATTTCCCAAGCAGTTGAAGAGAAAAAAGAACCTTCACTTCAAGCGAAATTAGACGAGTATAAGATATATACTTCAGCAGAAGAATTCCAAAAAGATAATAAAAAAGCTAAAGGGATTGAATCAGCTAATAATCAAGAAAATAAAAAAGATGACGATAAATACACTTCTTTTGAAGATTATGACTTCATGAAAGAACTAGATGATTTCAAGAAAGTTTTAAACGAAAATGACGAAAGAACTAATAACCAAAACAATTTGTCACCAAATAGCGAAGTTAAAAAGGACGCAGAAATTAAGGTGCCCGAACAACAAAAGATTGCTGGTGTTAAAAAGCCATCAAACTTAGATTTGTTGAAAGCATTAAAAAATAAAGTTGATAAAAGCAACTATTAATTTTATTTTAATTTAAAAGGAGAAAATTAAATGAATTCATTATTACTAAATGCTATAACTATTGACGACCCTACACAGTTTGGACTTGTAATTGCTATGATTGTGGTAGGTGTGTTAATTGGTATTGCGTTAATTTGGTCGTTCATCACAAGAATAATTGTTATGGTAACTTATTCAAAGTATAATAAGATTGCCAACTCTGCTGGCTACACCGCTCGCGAAGCTGCTTACAATTTTTTAGTTGCTTGCGGAGTGGAAGATGTAAAAGTGGAACAATGCAGTTTTTGGAGAGCATTCTTATTCGTGGGCGGCACGGGTTTCGGCCTTGGAAACAGTTATAGTATTTATAAGAAAATTATATTTCTTAGAAAAGGTATAATTGATAAAAACAGCGTGACTGCAGTTGCTATAGCAACACAAAAAGTGGGACTGGCTTATCAACACAAAACTGGCGATAAGAAATATATATTCACTGCAAGATTAAAACCTTTCCTATTATTTGCACCTTATGGCTTAATTCCGCTTTCGCTTCTAGGGCTTGTTTTAGACATGTTTGTTTTTAAAACAGGAGGTTTTGTTTATTCAATAATCTTTGCCTTTATTGGCGCTGTATTATTTTTACTATCATTCTTAGTAACCTTCTTTACAATATCAATTGAAAAGCGAGCAAACAACGACGCTATTCAATTAATGGAGCAAAATAATTTTTTAACTGCCGAAGAACGCGTAATGGTAAAAAAATTATATAATGCTTATATGATGGGTTATATAGCAGACTTTGTTATAAGCACTCTTTACTTGATTATGAAGATTTTACAAATCTTAGCAAAAATTTCAAAATTTACAAAGAAACGATAAATCTATTAAAAAAACTGGCAGAATTTACTACTAGTTTTTTTGTTTTCCCATCCTATGCAAACAGAAGGTTTTACGAATTGCTAATTTGATATGTTATGACATTAATAGGCATATCTTACAACAAAACGGTTATAATGAAAAAAATATTAATTCTTTATATGTAAAACAATATTAGATTTTATTAAATTTATTACTGTCTTTTTTTAATACAATTTACAAAACAGTAAAATTTTAATAATATTTGTTTTCTAGCTACATAAATCGTGTTGGCAGTCGTGAATAAATTAAATATCATTATTTAAAATAGAAACTTAACGCCTATCTATTAATGCTACAAGAGTCTTTTAACAAAATTAATAATAAACTATAACTATTTTTTCGTTTTTGATAGTTCAAAAAACATATTTATAAACGAGCAATTTATTGCTAGTTTATTGTCTTAACATTCTTTGCACTAATTATCCACCGGCGTAGCCTGAATTTTTCAGATGCGAGCATAGCCTAAATAATAATCTTTTTCGATACTTTGGAGCAATCACAATGTGATAACTTACAATTCCACTTCGTATATGCTAAACTCTTTATGTCATCTTGCATGACTTTTCCCTCCTTGTGTTATTTTTTAAAGACAGAACACAT
>CALNBM010000015.1 GCA_937874195.1 uncultured Clostridia bacterium
AGTGAGTGAGTGAGTGAGTGAGTGAGTGAGTGAGTGAGTGAGTGAGTGAGTGAGTGAGTTTTTAATTTCTATCACAATACAACATTTCTGTCATTAGTAACATATCAACCAAAAACTAATAAATTTTAAGTGTGCAGAATTAAATGTTAAAAAATAAAATAGTTTTTCAAAAAATGGTGAAATTTCATGTGTGTTAAGTGTTTTTTCGTTCTTTTATATATCAATTTTTATGTATTTTCAAACAAGTATATATTTCCATATCACGAAAAATCTGCACTAGTGGGCTTAATTAGTATAGATAATTAATTTTTACGGGAGTTAATAATTTTCGTGCTCAGTGTTTGGTTTGCTTTAACAAAAAAGAAGGAGAGTTTTTAGCACCCTCCTACCCTTTGCTTTTGCTCCGTTAGAATTTTATTTTAATTCCATGTTTAAATACCCCGATGGATCAATTTTTTTGCCGTTATCGTAAGTTATAAAATGCAAATAAGCACCTAAATTTGTTTCTCTATTTGCACTATTAGATGCCACGGCAATTTTTTGTCCTTTTTGCACGGTTGCACCAACTTCAACAACTAAACTATCTTTGTCAAGTGAACCATAGCTGGTTTTCAAACCTTTGCCATGATCAATCACAATCACAGTGCCTTCTAGATAGTTTGTGTAAATTTCGTTCACAACTCCATCATAAGCAGCACATACATTTAAGTTTGATGAAACCAGGAAGTCAACTGCCTTATGGGCTTCCCACATATTTAATGTAGCATTATATTGAAGTTCTTGTCCGTTATAATTTTTGTGAATGGTAGCATCCATCACTGGCATAGCAAATAGAATAGGAGCATTAACAGTTTTGGCTGGTTCTTGAGGGCTGTATAATGATGTAATAATAAGCAATAAAGATAGTGTTAAAACCCCCACCGTCACAACAATAAAGTAACTGTATTTATTAAAAAAATTTGTCTTTTGTTTTGTTGAATGATTATTTAACATTTATTTCCTCCTTTCACAAGGATTATTGACAAATATTAAAAATATAAACATTTTTTAATACTTCACAATTGAATTTTAAAAACCATCCATAATGGCAGGATAACCCACTTTATAGCAATTTTCATAAATAGCAATTTGTAAATTAAACACTTTGTTTTGAATTATTAGATTTTTGTTTAAACTTTTTGAGTAACAATAATACAGCATAAAGTCCTCGTAGCTTTCTTTTTGTACAATATTGATTTTATTTTCAATAAGAAACCTATCGTTAAAAATAACGGGAACTTCAACACTTTCGCTAATAACTGCTAAATAATCAATGTTTATATTTTTCGTTTCTTCCATAGAGGAAAAAAAGTAAAAATTTACTTCTCCAAAACCACCAAAAGACTGCACTTCTAACCTTTCTTTCGTGCAAATAATATAGCTAATGTTATTCGTAGGAAAATATAGCTTTTCTAAAATACTAAAATATTGCAAATTTGGTGTAAAAAAACTAACTACTAAAACTGTTAATGCTATTGATATTTTTCTCATGATTAATTGTTGTCTTTAAAACGCTATTCTATACTATAAAGTAATGTTTAAGCGATTTAAAATTATGATGATATTACAAAAATGGTTTTAAACACGAAAGAGCGATACCTTGTTTGTTTTTTAGTTTTGCCAAGTTATAGAAATCCAAATAAAATAAAGATAAAAACCGTTTTTATCATGTAAATTTTTAAGGTTTACAGTATTTCTTTTTGTTTTTATAAAACCGTTGCCTTTTGTTGGTATTTATCAATTGTGTAAACATCTAAATTTATTATGAAAAAAAGTATTAACATTAATGTTTGCAACATGTAAAAACAAAAACCAAACTTAGTTTTGGTTTAAACCTACCAATCAAATTTATAATGTCTTTTAAAGTGCGAAACTTCTTACTGTTATAAAAGTAGTTTGGTTATTTTGTGGCTTAATTTTTCATTTAGCCTATTCTAAACCAATTAATTATTAAATATTAATATATTAGGAGGATATAATGGAAAAAACACAAAAAAATAACATTTCTACGAGTAAATTAATTTTAGAGAATCAAAATAAAATTACTGTCACAGGAATAATAGAAATTCTTAGCTCGAATGATAATACCTTATTTGCAAAATTAAATAAAGGCAATATATATATTTATGGAAACGGGATACATATAACAAAATTAGATATTGAACAAGGATTGCTTGAAGCGGAAGGAAATTTTAATCAAATAAAATACAATAATAAAAGTGATAATATCTTTAAAAGAATTTTTAGATGAATTTAATTAACAGCGGTCAACTTTCTTTATTTATTAAATTCTTAATTATTGGCGTTATACCTGCTATACTGCTTGGAGTAATCAATTTTTTAAGTTTGTTTGTTAAGCAAAAAAAAATTTTTTTTGTTATTTTTGACATTATATTTTGTTTGTTTTTCACAGGCGTATTTTTGTTAACCGTTAATTTTTTAAACTATGGCGAAATAAGATTATATTTATTGATTGCGTATATTTTAGGGTGCGTAATTGAACGAAAAACTATTGGAAAATTATTTGCTATACTTCACAAAATAATATATAATGCTATTAATAAAATTAGTAAAAAATTTAAACAATCAAAATTGTTTAAAATATTATGTAAATAATTAATTAGAGGTTTTTTAAGATTATGGTAAACATTAATGAGAAAAAAGCAAAAACTATAATAATTATAACCACAGTGTTAGCCTTTTTGCTTGTTTTTGTTTTGGTTTTTCAATTTATAAGAATTAATAACCTAAAAAACCTAGAAGCTAATTTAACATACTCTCAATCTAATTTGCAAAAACAAATTGCTGATTTCTCTGCCGATATTGACAATATGACTAGTAGAGAAAAAAATCTTGGAGAGTATGCACACAAATATTTAAACTGGACAAAAGCAGGCGAAACTTGGTATACAAGTTAAAACCTTAAATAAATTGCACATAAAAAATATAAGTCGCTAGATTATGGTGACTTATTTTTTTTATACTTTTTGTTTTAGTAATAATACCTTAAAAATAGCTGATATTAGTAGTCTAATCCACCAAATTTCATGTAGAAAAAAATAAACTTAATCCTTCACTTTATAAAAACATTTCGGTCGTTTTTTAACTAATTTTTTTAACTAATTTTTTTAACTTTTCAAGCATTTATCACAAAAAGTATTTAAAACATATAATGGATTAGCACAAGAATTTTTTGTGAATATTTTGATTTGTAATAACAAGTTTTTAAAAAAATCATGTTCTTAAATCAAAAATTATGTTACTTAAAATTAATTGAATCTTTTTTATTTTTATTATTTTTTAAAATTATTTTAAAATTATAAAATAACATATAATTAATATTTTCCTTTTTAAACTTCTCGCAAGCAATAAAATGCATTTTCATTACAAGATAATTTTTCGAATTTTATCTTAATTTATTACCTTTATTTTATAAAACCCTTGACAAATGTGATTAAATCCTATAAACTACTCATATAATAAAATATCGCGGGATGGAGCAGTTGGCAGCTCGTCGGGCTCATAACCCGAAGGTCGTGTGGTTCAAGTCCCACTCCCGCTACCAAAAAACAAATTAAACCCTAATAACATAGGGCTTTTTTTATGCTTACTAAAACTATTGACCACATTATAATTTTATTTATACTTTTTTCAATTATCATAATGAATAAAATTTAATATTTCCACTTAAAAAAGCATTGGAATGTTTTCATAAATTCTATTTATTACAATAACGAAAGAATAAATTAAAATTTAACGATTAATATTTTTTACAATTTTATTTAATTTACTTTGTTAAAAGCAATTTATTTATAATTGAAATAAATAATCGTAATAACTTTAAATCTAGCATATTTTTTCTCTTTAATGAAAGTAACATGTGTAAACTATAAATTAAAAACCTTAGCCTTTTATTAAAGAATAAAAAAGAAGGCACTAACCTTCTTTTTGTTATTTAGACTTGATAAAATGCAACATTTAATTTGTTAATGATTTAATAATTTTTAAATAGTTTTTATAAACTTTTATTAAAATCTTACAAATTAAAATACTATCTTCTTCTCGTTTACATTCGTATAGTAATCTAATAATTATGTCATATCTTTAAATACTTTTAACTTCTATTCAAATCTATTCTAGACAATTAGCGTTCCATTTCAGCATTTCTTTCTCTAACCAGATGAGATACATATATTGCTCGTTCAACATTTGTTAAATCCCCAATATTTTTTAGTTCTTCTCTTATTGAATCCAATGCAAAATCAGTTTTTTCGTTGCCTTTATTATAGGTAGTTTGAATAAGAGAAACATTTTCGTTATCATAACCTTTTTGACTTGTAATACGTAAAGCATCGGTATGATGTTCGTCTCGTAGCTGTGGTGGCACTGGAAGTAAGCTTTCTGTGGATAATCTTTTATCTGTTACCACTAGCCCCTTTAAATCAAAACCATGACCCTTTTTTGTTACTGTTCCAGCTAAAACATCAAACACTGATTGATAGTATTGAGCAGGTAAAGCATATTCGTTAGATGTGATATTTATTTGGTATTTTGCATCTTTTTTATTCCCATATTCGACAACACTAAAAGCAGTTTCAAATCCGTTTTTATGTCTAATAATAAAACTACCCTTACCATTAGATATTATGGGACCAATATTTTTCATTTCCGCAGCAATACTACTCATTTTAACCAGGCTTTCCTGTACGCTTTCTTTTCTACCATCACCCGTTTGGAAATTACCAATAATTATTGATTCTTTATTTTTCATAAAACACCTCACATATTTTATTTTATGTTTACATTATATGGTTACTTAACAATTTTGTCAATATATTTTAAAATTACTTTTAAAAATGTTTATAGCTCTCTGCTCTTAAGTTTTTCTTCTCTTATATTCGCAGACACAATTTTTGCGTGGTTAACATCTGTTAAATAAAAATCATTTGAATTATTTAATGCATCACTCATAAAATTTAAAGCCCATTCATTATCTTTCTTTTTGTAAGAAGTTTGAATAACAGAAACATTATTTTCAGCGCTGTTAATAATGCGAAAAGTAGCATTAGACAAATGTTCAAAAACATGTGGCATTGGAACTGAACTTTTCGATAGTTCTTTATCTGTTACCACTATCCCTTCTAAATTAAAGCTATCATTATCGTTTATTATGGATTCCGAAAAGATATTAAACGCAATTTTATAATATTGAGCTGGAAGAGCATATTCACTAGACGAAATATTAATTTTATACTCTTTCTTTCCTCTATCCTCACATTCGACAACACTAAAAACAGTATTGAATCCGCTTGGATGCGCAACGCAAAAAGCATCCTCGCTAATAGGAAATACATCATCTATACTTAAAGCAACATTCATCATTTTAGATAAGCGATTATGTACACTTTCTTTGCTAGCATCACTCGTATGAAAACTACCAATCTTTGCAAAATTTTTCATAGCATATATCTTCCTTTTACTTTTATGTAAGTATATGACAATTTAACAATTTTGTCAAGACTCATTTGAAATATTCTTTTAACTTTTGTTTGACATAAAATTTATTATGTTTTAAACTTCTTATTAGGAGTAATAATGAAAGAAAGAAATGAAATAGATGAAAATTACAAATGGAATCTAAAAGATATCTACAATAGCGAAAATGAACTTCAAGAAGATTTAATCAAAGTAAAACAAAGCATAGAAAAATTAGAAAATTTTAAAGGAAAATTAAATAATAAAGAGAAATGTTTAGAGTTTTTTAACTTTTCAAAAGGCGTTTCTCTTATTTTTGACAAAGTGGCTTCTTATGCATATTTAAAACACAGTGAAGATTTAGAGAAAACAAAGTATATTGAACTCTTAGCACAAGTGGAAATGCTATCTCATCAAATAGCTGTGAAACAATCTTTTGTTAGCCCTGAACTTTCAACACTATCAAATGAAAGCATATATGAAATGATAGAAGATGAGCGTTTTAAAAATAATGTTTTAGGTTTAAAAGAAATAATCCGCAACAAACCACATATCCTAACAGAAGCAGAAGAAACTATAATTTCAAAAACCAGTTTATTTTCAGGCGAATTTTCTGAGATTTTTGATATGTTTGATAGCGTTGATATCGTGATTGAAAAGGCTATGGATAGCAACGGCCAAAAACATAATGTGAGTCAAGCAAATATTAGTCTTCTATTAGAACAACCTGATAGGGTGCTTAGAAAAAACGCTTTTGAAAATTTATATAAAGCCTTTATCGGCTTAAAAAACACTCTTGCAACCAATTATATTGCAAATGTTAAAAAAGACACCTCATTTAGCGATATATATAAGTTTAATTCCACACTAGAGCGCCGTTTATTTGGTTTAAACGCAGATAAAAAAATATATGATAACTTAATTGAAAATGTAAACAAACACACTCCTCTTCTTCACCAATACTTTCAATTAAAAAAGAAAATTCTCGCTTTTGACAAACTTCATTATTATGATATATATTTAAAATTAGGCAAGGTCACCAGAAGTTTTTCTTTTAAGGACAGTCTTACTGTAATTAAAGAAGCATTGCATCCACTAGGGGAAGAATATGTTAACCTTGTAAATAAGAGCATAAGTGAGCGATGGATAGATATTTATCCAAACAAAAACAAATCAACTGGCGCTTTTTCAAGTGGACTTTATGGAGTGCACGCCTATGTGCTTTTAAACAATGTTGATAACTTAGATAGCGTTTTCACAACCGCTCACGAATTAGGTCACGCTTTTCACACTTATTATAGTGATACAACTCAGCCTTATGAAACTTCTCATTATCCTATCTTTTTAGCAGAGGTTGCCAGCACTGCAAATGAGATTCTTTTAATCAAACATTTTTATAAAAATGCAACGAAAACTGACGAGAAAATTTTTTATCTTGATAAATATTTATCCATGTTTAAAAGCACACTTTTTCGCCAAACAATGTTTAGTGAGTTTGAGCAGTTTGCACATAGCCAAATTGAGAAAAAGCAACCGCTAAGCAAGGAAAAGTTAAAAGATTACTACGCCAGTTTAAATAAAAAATATCACGGGAAAAGTCTTACTCATGCAAGTGAAATTGAATATGAGTGGTTAAGAATCCCACACTTTTTTAGAAGTTTTTACACTTATCAATATTCCACAGGCATTGTTGCTTCAATAAATTTAATGACTAATATTTTAGAAAAAAATAAGAACGCTGTTGAAAAATATACTAACTTTTTAAAAGCAGGCGGGAGCGACTACCCTGTTAATATTTTAAAAGAAGCTGGCGTTGATTTAACCACAAACCAACCATACGAATTAGCATTTAATGAAATGAAATGGGCTCTTGATGAATTAGAAAAATTAAGTGTAAAATAAAAGCACCAGATAAAAAAACAAAAGGAAAACAAATGAAAAATAAAATAATTTCGTTAGAAGGAACAGACTGTTCCGGTAAAACCACTCAACATCAATTATTATTAAACCGTTTAACTAATGAAGGTTTTAAAATTGAGCAATTTAAATTTCCGAATTATGAATCACCCACGGGCAAAATAATTGGTGATTGTTATTTAGGAAGAAATGGTAAAACCGCATTTTTTAGTGAAGGAGCTAGCAATGTTAATCCGCGCGTGTCGGGACTATATTTCGCTGCAGACAGATTTTACAACCTTGAAAAAATGAATGAGAAACT
This sequence comes from uncultured Clostridia bacterium, assembly GCA_937874195.1. Taxonomy (GTDB): domain Bacteria; phylum Bacillota; class Clostridia; order Christensenellales; family UBA1242; genus UBA11490. The sequence continues at coordinate 7,733 of CALNBM010000015.1, forward strand.
AAAAAAAGGTCATTTGTTTTTAGATAGATATGTTGAAAGCAACTTAGCATTTATGGGTGGAAAATATCTAGATAAGTCCAAACGCATCGAAATTTACAAATTTTTTGAACACTTAGAATATGGACTATTAAACTTGCCAAAGCCCAATATTAAAATTCTTCTTTATATGCCATTAGCGTTTAGTGAGATATTAAAAGAAAAGCGAAGCGAAACGGAAGAAGAAGACGAACACGAAAATAATAAAGCTTATAGAAAAAATGTTGAACAAGCATATTTAGAAGTGGCAAAAAGGCATAATTATCATATTTTGTCTTGCATTAAAGATAACAAGATTAGAACTATTGAAGATATTCATGAAGAACTATATCAATATGTGCGTTCACAGATTACCAAATAAAAAATTATTCTTAAAAGCATTTATGTTTGTAAACAATAAAAATAACAAAATAAACCCAAATTTAGAGAGTTTAAAAATCAATCAATAGTGCAGTCTTTTGTAAACCTTAATGGGAGATTTAGTGATTAATAAAAAGTAAAGATTTTACCCTTCGGTAAAATCTTTATTTTCGACATCCACTTAAAGAGCGTCAGTCAAAATTTAGATATTTTTTATATTTATTTATTACTTGATATCTCAATTTAATTTTAATTATGCTTCACCAACAAAATACATTGTGTATCTTGCATATTCTTCTTGGTTATTTTCAATAGTGTATGAAATATCAAGTTTCATTATTTGATTGGATGTTGTACCCGGTTTTTTATAAGTGAAATATATATTGCTTCTATCGTCCGCAGTATCATTTTTTATTCTTCTATATGAAATATTAACACCTTTTGCGGCATTCATTATTTCTTCAATTATTATATATTGAATATCACTCGTTATTCCATACACATCCGCTAAATTTTCAGAGGCAATTCTATCATATTCAACTTGGTTTAATTTTGCCCATTCCGCCTTTGTAAAAATAAAATATTCAATTTCACCCCCCTCTATCGTTTTAGAGGCAAACACAAGAGTGTCTTCTTTTATATCTGTTATTCTACTTATAAATCCTGATTCCGCAATTATATTAGTATTATTTACTTCAAATGTTATTGTGTTTTTAAATTCCAGCAAATAAGTTGCAAGGTATTCTAATTCATTTATGCTGGTTGCATGAAAATCATATATATTAGGCGATTTGCTATTTATAACGGCATTGCTCTTATAGTAAGAACCTTTCAAGTCAGCATTGTTTATAAATTCTAAATCTTTTAACGAGCTGATACTTAGATAATTGCTTTCACTTGAAAGTATACCAAACTTAACACCTAAATCTGAAACAGGCAAAACTTTTCTTTCTAACCATAATCTAGGAGGTAAAAACTCATTTGTTCTATCCTGTTGATTGAGAGTAAAAGTTGCTCCATAGGAACTAGAACCTTCAAATATTTCCGGATTTGATGTGTTGTTTCCTGTTAATATCCACCACCAGTACCCACCATAATTAATATTATCTGCACTAGAATTAATAACCGTTCCTCCTTGCACTATGTTTTTAATAAGTGAAGGTGAATAGTTTGGATATAGCATGGTTTGTCCAATAAGAGTATCGTTTTGTTTTGCTTGTTCTTTACTCATGCCCTGTATGTTATATATATCTTTAAAATACGAAGAGTGGAAGAAAAACAAACCAACATTCACTTCTCTTGAAATTTGTTGAAATTCACTATAAGCTAATTTCAACTCAATATCACCAACTGCTATACATGATTCGAAAACGCCTTTAATTGCGCTTCCCACAAAGCTTGCAACATAAATTTTAGGCTTCAATGGTGCTAAAAAAGGTTGTTCGTTTTCATATGCAATTAAAATATTTACTTTTGAAATATTTCTTAGTGCATAAGTATTAAAGCTAGAGCCAATCATTCCTCCCACACTAACTTCAGCAACCTCAACAATTTTGATATTGCCCTTGCTTTCATTGTAAAATAATGAACCGAAACTCTCGGCAACTAAACCACCCACTGCAATCGTGCAATCATTTCCCCCAAATTCTTCACTTCTTGTTGCGATAATATCAATATCACTAACGCAGTGCTTAATTTCGCCTTGGCCTTGCAGTTGCCCTACAGTTCCACCAATTCTGCTTTTTGCTCGGTCGTCTACCGTGAAAATTAAATCAAGTTTAGAATTACAATCTTCAATAAAGCCGTTGGAAACGCCCGCAATACTTCCAATAAAATTCCAAATATAATTAGAAACTTCACCTGCAATAATTGTTGTTGCGTTTGTTATCTCACTTCCCTTAGTAAGCGTACTTGCCACTCCACCAAAATTAAAAATCGATGAACTGTTAGGAACAGCGTTTATAGTATTTGTGTTTAAAACTCCCTCAATCGCCACATTAGAAATCTTGCTGACTGTTGAACCAATCAATAAAAAACTAAGATTTAAACTATTTGTGTGAACAATATTAAAACAACCTCTAACTTTAATATTATCAATTTCTGCAACATTACTAAGCACCGACATAGATGCATAGTTAGGTTGACTATATTGCATACCTAAATAAAAGTTTGTGTCGAACACTTTACTTGCATCTTTGATTAATGCATATTCAAAATTATTTGCAAAACTGTCTAGTGTGAATTTATATATTGATTTATTATTTCCGTATAAAATAGCACCTCCAAAATCCACGGGTTCTTCAAGTGGAATGTTTGAAAAGTCTAAATTTTTTGTTAGCCTATAAACGATTTGTGGAGAATTTTCTTTATCAGATATTGCGATAAAATCTTCCACCGAATCAATATCGTTCACTGCAAAATCTTCACCAATTTCTCTATTGGAATTTGCAATATTTTCAAAAGGCTGTTCCCAAAAATCAATCACTCCATCGCTGTTTAAATCGTAAAGGCGAAGCAGTCGCTCTGTCTCGTTTTCTTCCGAACAAGCACAGCCCACAAAAAAAGCCAGTGCAACTATAAATATTGAAAAGATATATAGAAGTTTTTTCATTATATGTCCTTTAAAGTATTAATCAAACACCAATTTAATTACCACTTTGTTTTCAAAAATATGTTAGCAAAACCGACAAAAATTGTCAAACTATATTTACAACAAAAATGCCTGCGCTTAAAACTTAATTTTATTATGCTTATATAACAGGCATTTTATTTTGAAATTACAGTTAATTGCGGTATTATAAATTAGATTTATTTAAAAGACTATATTTTAAAACACTTTAAAAGATATCAATAAGTAAATAAAAAGGCAGAAAATAAGTGAAAATTGTAATTCAGAAAATAAACTCATGTGAACTTTATTTAGAGGATAAAGAAAACAAATTGGTTTCTAGGGCTAACCACGGTCTGCTGGTTTTTGTGGGAGTCAGCGATGATGACACACTCGAAACAGTTGAATATCTAGCAAGAAAAATTACCAAATTACGCCTTTTTAGAGATGAACAAGGAAAAACAAATTTAAGCCTGCTGGATGTTGGAGGTGAAATTATGGTGGTTAGTAACTTCACTCTACTTGCTCAAATCACAACTGGTTCACGCCCTAGTTTTAGTAGAGCAGGCTCACCCGATAAAGCAAACGAACTATATTTAAAACTTGCCGATGAGTTTAGAAAAAACGGTGTAAAACATGTTGCAACAGGTGTTTTTGGAAATCACATGCACATTAAAACCGAATTGGACGGACCTTTCACAATACTTATGGAAAAATAATTTTTTAGGAATAACATGGAAAATCTTCTTTTAAAATATTATAAAACACTTTCCGCTTTAAAATCACAACAACAAAATATGCAAACTATTTATATGTTGGAAAGTTTTTACGCTGATTACGAGCGTGTTGATGCAATTAGCTTTCTTAGCGCGGTGTTATTTAAATATGCAAAAGAAATTAATCTAATTGCAGGTATGATGAATAAACCCTATATTCAAACCTATAAAAATGTGAATATTGTTGAAGAATATAACAAAGAAAAAAAGCAAGATGACGATATCTTGCATGACATTTCCTTTGCTGTTGACTGCTTAATCATAATATTTGCAGTAGATTCAGGAATTGCAACCTCTATTCCAGAAGTTATAAATCAGCTTAAAAAAAATGTTTTATAAAAACAAGGAAAAAATATATAAAATAGCAATATGAACGGGATAAAATAAATAGAATGCGTATTTATATTTGCCTTTTCCTTTTTCGCCGTTATATATTAAGATTAAAGGTATTGCTAACAAACTCACAAGTTGCACTAAAACAAAAATTGCTGACACACTTACTGCTGTCATAATTAAACAAGTTGCCATGGCAATAATTCTATACTTAGTGTTGTTTTTAAAAACATATAAGAAAAACACAAGCATAACACCCCAAAAGCCATAATCTATAATTCCTAACAGTGATAGTATGATAGTAATTAAAAGCATATAAACGAAAAACAAATAATTATTAGATTTATAGTTATTATTTATTTTTGTTTTGTCGTAGAAAATAATTAATTGCATTGCGAGTAAAAATGTGAACATAATATTAAATTTATAGCCAAAAAGCAAAAAATACGGAATTTGCGAAACAAGTGCAAAAATCAACATTGCAAGTTGATAATTTTTTCTACTTTTTGAATAATACATACCCTCTGCAACAAAAAAGGCAAACAGAGGAAATGCAATTCTACCAATTATTCGAAAGATTCTTATCTCTGGAAAAAACACAAAACCTATGTGATCTATAAGCATAGTTAAGCAACCAATCAATTTAAGATGATTTCTATTTAAAACTTTCTTCATATTTTTCCGATTCTTTGATTATTTAATTTATATCATTAATTTTTAAATTATTTAAATTAAAACTTAAATTTGCGGTTTGTTTTTTATTAGATATACTTTCAAATTTTTGAGTTACATAGTAATTGTTTTTGCTCATAATATTCACAAAGCACGGAAGGACTTTAACCCCACATTAATTAATTTAACAACCATGAACTAATAATTCATTGACATGTATTGATGCTATTTTTTAAATATCACCTTAAACAAATTTGTATAATTAATCAAAAAAATTGCAAAAATTATAGTTTTGTTTACACTAAATTAAACGGTTTGTTAAATCCAAAGCAACAATAATTTGGCACTATTTTATTTGTTTAGTAAAACTTATTATCTATAATATATAAAAACCAACACTAACTTGTCAAATTAAAACTCGTTTAATATTTATGTATTTTTATCAAGTGTGTTATTATATTTATAAACAAAAGAATAAATAAAGGATATTTGTATTTATGGCAAAGTTATATTTTAAGTATGGTGTTATGGGCAGTAGTAAAAGTGCGCAAGCGCTAATGTGTAAGTATAATTATGAGCAAAAAAACTATAAGGTACTACTAATCAAACCCGCCACCGATAACCGAAACGATAGCAAGAATAATACTTTTGTAAGAAGTGGAATTGGTTTGAAAGCCCCTTGTTTTGCTTTTCCCCTTAACTTAAATCTTTATAATTATATAGTCGACCAAATACAAATGCATGGTTATAATGTTGTAATAGTTGATGAAGCGCAATTTTGTACGGCAAAGCAAATAGAAGAATTAAAAGAAATTTCTCGCCAAATACCTGTGCTTTGTTATGGTTTAAAAAATAACTTTAAAAGTTTATTATTTGAAGGAAGCAAAAGATTGATTGAAATAGCAGACTCGTTGACCGAAATAAAATCCGTATGTGCTTGTGGCAGAAAGGCAGATGCTAACGCAAGGTATATAAACGGCAAAATTGTTACCGATGGTCAGGAAGTAGTCATAGGCGGAAACGAAATGTATGAAAGCATGTGTTATAACTGCTGGCTAGACAAACAAAAAAAGCAATAAAAAATTTATTACGCATACGAGTTTATTATATATATTATAAAATAAATTTTAAATATTAAATTATAAGGAAAAAACAAATGAAAAATTATAATACAGAAACCGACGGTAGAATTGATTTTTATCAAAGATTGGGTTACCAAGGAAATCAACATGAAGAAAATTGCAATGTTGATTATTCCCAAAGCACTGACGGAGTAATAAACGGAGTTTTGTTTGAACATAAACCGATTATAAATAGCAGCTACTCTCCTCTAAACAAAGTTCTAGGTCAGGCAATAAAATATCTTTCTAAAAAACGCATAAACGGCGTTGATGTTCCTGACACTATTGTTTTAGTTAGTCAAAATGACGAAACTGCTTATCACTTTAGAAGTGAAAATTATTTTAATGAAATTCATCAATTTTACAATTCTTCTGCAAGTTATGATAATGATTTCACACTAAATACAGGCGAATTTGAGACAATAAAATTCGAAGACGAAAAAGGTATTGATAGAATTAAGGAACTCATTATTGAAAGTAGTTATATAAAAATTAATGTTGATGTTTACAACATTATCTCTTTAGCGAGAAGATTTTATAAAAATAATCATTCGTCTCAAAAAAATGATTTATTAAACGAAATTCGAAAACCAAATTTTTTTAAATTTATAAACCCATATACTAAAGCCATTGACGACAATAGCGAATTTGGTTATATAATGGATAAACTAAATGACGATATGTTGCAACAAGAAATTGGTGCTTATTATACACCTGTTCAATATGCTGAGAAATCGTTAAAATTCATAAGAGATGCTATTAAAAATCGTCCTCAAGGAAACGATTATGTTATTATTGATCGTTGTGCCGGAACGGGCAACTTAGAAGAAAAAATGACAGACGAAGAACTATCACATTGCATATTGAATACTTATGAATATTTCGAGTGGTTGGAATTACGAAGACAATATGTTGATCGAGTTAGATATGTTGTTCCACAAACAGATAAAACTTATATAAAGGGCGAAGGAGTAATAGAAGAGGGAGACGCTTTAACACGAGAGTTCTATAATGACTCGTATATACAAGAAATTGTGAGCAATAAAAACATTACTATTATAGTTTTTGAAAATCCACCATATTTTAGTGGAAGCCGTAATGCTAGTGCTCTTGTTGTAAATACTGCAAGTGGTGAAGGCGGAAAGAAGCGTTCATTAAAATCAAAAAAACGCTCATGGGTATATGAAAGAATGCAAGAAAATGGGATCTCTACTGTGGCAATAGAAAACACAGTCCGCCAATTTATTTGGTCTGCATATTCGGATTATTTGCGACAAAATGGAGATTGCTTAATCATATACTCACCAGTTGCATATTTTAAAGGATATCACATACAAAATAAAATGCCAAGGTTGAAATTTGATAAAGGCTTTGGATTTAATAGAAAACATTTTCACGCTTCAAGTGCACTAATTTCCTGTATAAAATGGAATTTTGATGAGTCTTATGATTCAGTTATTAAAGAGCAAAAAGAATTCCCACTTGAACTAATTGATATAAATAAACAACTTCAACTAGAACATATTGTTGATGTAGACGAGGTTATTATAAAAAAAGTATATACATCACCTACTTACTATTTTAAGAATAAAAATCAAACAAACGCTTTTGCTTGTTTAAGCAATAATGGACAAGCTCCTAAAGTTGGACTTGGATGCTTATATTCTATTGCTAAAAAAACTGAACGAAATGATGAAATATATTTAAATGATAAGAATTTTTATTTTATGTTGCCAATATATATTGCTCAACTCGCTTTTGATAGAACAAAATGGTATCACGATGACAACACCCTTCGTTCTGCAGATAGAAAAGATGATTATAAAAAATCGCAAGAATTATTAAAGCGTTCTTTAATTTTTACATGTTTATATAGAAATAATCATTGTGCTACAGAGAAAGATAAAGACGGAAATCTAATCAAAAATGAACTTTGTTTTGATACAAATACTATTGCTTCTAACAAATTGCAAGATCTTGAAAAAATGAGCATGTTAGACAATGAAGATAAAAAGGTTCTATCTCGGTGGGAAAAAGTTTTGCGCTTGGCAAAAGCAACTCCAGAATATAAAGCAAATTATAAGTATGGCTTACGCCAAATAATGAATGAATTAGATACCTATGAAGAAGTGCCTAAGGGTATATATTTTGAAAAGAAATTCAAAAATGTTGATTTACATAATAATATTGGCGAGCTTAATAAAGAAATTAAGCAATATTATGAAAAGTATATCGAGTCATTGCTATTTGAATATGAATTAATAAAATAAAAGAAACAAAATTAAAAAATCCCTATACTACTAGGGTTTTTTGCTTGGCGGAGAGTCCGGGATTTGAACCCGGGCGCCAGTTACCCGACCTAACACCTTAGCAGGGTGCCCTCTTGAGCCGCTTGAGTAACTCTCCATTTGAATTTATTTAATTGCATTCCTATTTTAACAAAGAGATGCAAACATGTCAATAGAAATTAACAAACTTACTTTTAATAAAAAAATATTACTTATTAAAATAGTTTATTTCAAATAAACTAAAACAATATTTTGATAAATCTTAACATAGATGCTTTTATTAAATCCATGATTTTAAAATACCCATTAAAAACAAAATAAATTTTATTTATATTAAAATTCAATTATAAAAGCTTTAAGCAATGATTTGATCGAATTCACATGCACATGCCAACTAATTAAATTATAGTTCATGGTTGTTAAAAACGATGACAAAGTTTTAAGCACTTTGCTCGTGATTATTCCAAATTATTGTTTTTTTTAAATATACAAGTTATGCAAAGGATTTAGCATAAAGAAATTTCTATGCACTTAGCCAGCGAAGATAAGTGTAAATAAAATCTAATATATTGCCATCGAAAACGCTCTCAATATCCTTAATTTTAAGGTTTGTTCTATGGTCTGTGACAACTTCTGTTGGATGAAAAGAATATGTTCTGATATGCGAATTTGCATTTAACTCGCCTTGTAACAACTCTTTATTTTTACAATCGTCTTCTTCGGCGTGACGCAAGTTTATTAATCTACTGAGTAAAACTTTTTTTGCAGTTTTTAAGTTTTGCGCTTGACTTCTTTCATTTTGGCATGTTGCAACTAACCCCGTTGGAATGTGTGTGATTCTAACTGCCGAATCAGTTGTGTTTACATGTTGACCGCCCGCACCACCGCTTCTAAAAGTGTCAATTTTTAATTCGTTGTCGTTTAGATTGATTTCTTCATCGCTTTCCACAATATACATAACTTCCACCACCGCACTCGCTGGCGACCTTTTGTTATTACCATCATAAGGGCTTATTCGAGATAGTTTATGTATGCCGTTTTCGCCTTTTAGATGACCAAAAGCGAGATTTCCATCAACAATAAACTGTATGCTTTTATATCCGCCTTCACCTTCTTTGTATTCTAAAATTTCAATATCATAGCCCATTTTATCTGCAAAGCTCACGTACATATTATATAGCATTTTAACAAACTCCCAAGCATCTATACCCGAAACATTGCTGGTTATTTTTATAATGCAGGAATTATTGTCATATTTGTTATTAAAAAAGTTCAAAACAATCAAATTATTTAATTGCTTGTTTAATTTATCTAACTCTTCGTTAAGATGCACTTTAATGTTGTCATCATGCTCATTTTCCATTATGATTAAAAGTTCTTGCATCTCAGCAATTTGCATAGAAATATCTTTAAAGTTTTCTAGTTTATTACTTATATATTTTAATCGTTTATTTACATTTTTAAGTTTTTTAGTATCATAATAAATATTTAAATTTTCACTTTCTTGAAGTAGTTCTTCGCTTTCGCAAGTTAGGTTTCCTGTGTCGAGAGTGTCTAAGATAGTGTCAAAGTTTTCAACAATATCCTTTAATTTTTCTTTTTCTTCATCAAGTATTAACATCGTTGCCCCTTTTTCTATGATTTTTCAAATATGATTATAGCATACAGATGCATTTTCATAATAATAAAAATTGCAAATATTAATATGGAGTAAAGCAAATTAAACAATGAAGAAACGATGAAATAGGCAAATACGATTCAAATTTTTTAAAAAAAAAATTAATTATATAAAAAATCTCAAACTATATATAATTAAGATTTTATTTTTTCTTTTAATAATTAAATCTTTTAAAATTATTTTTAATGACTGTTATTTTTTTAATACTTAAATTATAACTCATTTGCTTAAAAATACTTAAATAAACATTACCGTTTGATTTTTATGCTCGTTACTTTTTTATTCAATTAGACGTTTTTTGTTTTCATACTAAAATTTCCCGACTATACGCTTTAAAAAGAGCAAGTAGTTATCCTTGCGATAACTAAATATTTTTATTTTTTATATCTTTTAGCATTTTATATTTCCCGAATTTTTTATTTGTGATTCTTTCATTTTAAGCGATATTTTTTTCTATTATTTAAAAAACAATATGCTTATATTTCAATCTTTTAATCCAAAACTGATAGTTTTATTATATTCTTACCTTAAAAGATATCCTATCTCACAACACAAAATGAGAGTGTGGTTTGCCTTACAAATTTAATCATAATCATAAACTAAACCACTCTCTTATATTCCTCGCCGTCTTTTTCAACTTGCACTCGATTATGTGATAGAAATTTTGAAATTTGATACATATCTATCCAAATCTCACTTGCACCCTTCACTTGTGATTCATTGAATATTAATTGCATACCAAGATGAAGGTGTGGCGAACAGGTCATATTAGAATCTATTTTATAACTATATCCCGTTACACCTAGATAACCAACAACCTGCCCTGCTTCCACGACATCGCCAATTTTAAGTCCTTTCACAAAAGGTTTGCCTTTTCGCAAGTGTGCATAATAGTAACCGCGTTTTTTATCGTGTGATCTTATTGTTAAATGCCAACCACCCATTCTATTCCAGCCTAGTTCTGTTATTGTACCACTTTCAATCGCCACAAGCGGTGTGCCGATTGAGCCCATTAAATCGTGCCCAAGATGCTTTCGTGTGTAACCATATGACCTGGAAACACCAAAGTCGTCATAGTGATTATACCAAAAGCCTTTTGGAAAAGGGTGGAAATTTTTTAAACCATAAACAATTTCGCCATCTGCGTTTTTAAAAGAACCGATAAACTCTGCAAAAATTCCAGTGTAGCCCTCGACATAATATTTATAGTATTTATTTTCGCCATAAAAGTCGTCAATTCTTTTGCCGTTTTTAAGTTTGGCGACAAGTTCTTTTAACTCGTTTTTATCTCGTTGAATCCTAAAATTATTTCCATTCTTAGTTGCTAAATATGCAAGTGCTTTTATAAAGTCAAACTCAACTTCTTCCGATTTATTAAACTCTTTATCATACTCATAAGCAGCAAGCAATATTTCATACGGTACTTTACAATCTATCCACTTAATAAACTCGTCAGCGTTTTTAGTTGTAAACGCTGTTGTAAAGGAAAAAGTGAATAATATTATTAATATAAAACTAATTTTTCTAATGGCTTTCATACAAACTAATTTTAACTTTATAAGCGGTTTTTATTCAAAAAAAATCTTTAATCATACGACTTCAATGCTTCAACCATATCAATTTTTTTAGTTTTAGGAATGGATAATAAATACACAATGCTTAAAAAAAATAATGAAAGAATTGCCGTTATAATATAACTTACCCAACTAATAACTCTAGGAAAAATTATACCATCTATTATAATTCTACTAATAATAAAAGCATGCAATAAAGCACCCAGCCCCAATCCAAATAAAATGGCAAAACACGAAATAATAAGTGTTTCTCGAAAAATGTATCCCGACACTTCTATTTCATTATAACCAAGCACTTTTAATGTGGCAAGGTCTCTGTGACGAGTGCTAATATTAATCAATGTTAAATTATAGTTTATAATTACAGCTAGCGCACATGCCGAGCCAAGCAATATTAATACAACTCCGTTCATGCTTTTTGATATTTCATTAAAAGAATGGGATAAATCTTTTTTTAACAAAACATGTAAAACATTAGCTTGATTTATTAGTTCATCATATAATTTTTGCTCGTTTGCAAGAGAAGTTTTAGCATAAATTTTATTATAAGTTGGAGTTAATTGGGAACTTGCTACATTGTTTGAAATATAAACTACATTGCCAAAACTATATTTTATAATATCTGTAATAGTAACAGTTACATTGCCATTTTGCATACTTAAACTAAGTTCATCGCCACTCTTTAAATTATACTTAACTGCAAGTGGTTGAGTTACAAAAACCGAATTTTTTTGCATATTTATTTTCTTATTGAATATGTTTTCAAAAGATATGAAGTTATTAATATTCTGTGTGTTTTCTGGAATCACTATGTTTATATAGTTTCCTTCATATTTTGCAGTTGTGTTCATAACTAATATTTGTTCAATATTTTCAAGTGTTGGTATATCTATTTCTGCATCCACTACGCCAATTTCCATTTGATAATTTAACATTTGTTGATATTGAAATTCGCCTGCATAATCGATAGAATTTTTAATACCAAACCCCGCCAATAATAATGCTGTGCTACCAGCAATACCAATAAGTGTTAATATTAAATTTTGTCTATGTCTAAAAATATTTCTAATTGTGGACTTATATTTAAACGATAACCGCTTCCAAAGTGCAGTTTTTTCTAACAGTATTTTTTTACCTGCTTTAGGTGATTTCACTTTTAATAGTTGTGCAGGCTTTTGCTTTAAAACACTATTAATGCTAATAAGTGTGGTTATTAGCACAAAAAACACCATAATCACAGATATAATTGAAATATACAAAACATTATAATGAATAATAAGACTTGGAAGTTGATAACTAGCACTGTAAGCATTATAAATGATTGCTGGTATAAAATAAATACCCAGTGCAATTCCAAGCACGCATCCAACACCGGATGATAACAAAGCGTAAAACACATATTTCCACATAATTTTACTCTTGCTATATCCAAGCGAACGCAAAGTGCCAATCTGCAAGCGTTGATCGGCAATAATTCGTGTGATAGAAGACATCGACACTAATATGGTAATTAAAAAGAAAAAAACTGGGAAAATTAGTGATATGATTTCAACAATCTTTATATCCGATTGAAATTGTACAAAATCCTGAGTTTGGTTTAATGATTTAAAAAAAAAGTTGCCAAAAATATTTTTTAATTCGTTAATATTATCATCCACAAACACTTTGTATTCGTTAGAGAAAAAACTATAATTTTTAGTCTTATTTAATATTAGTGCAACATGCGTTGGTCCAGATATTTGCAAATGATTATAGTCGGTGTATATTGCGCAGTCTATTGTTCTTTGAGAAATTTCGGATACTTCCCGAATATTTGCAAATCGTAACGGATGCTTTACTATTCCAACCACTTCGAAGGATTTTTCCCAAAATGTGATTTTTTGTCCAATAAACATATTCATTGTATATGCTTGGGAGTGTGAAACAACTATTTCAAGTTTTTCCAAACTATTCTCTGGAAATCTGCCTTCAAGCAACTGCAAATTATTAATATTAAAACCATTTTCAAAATCAAATAAAGTAATGCGTGCAACATAATTTCTATCGTTAATATTTATTGTTTCTTCCGCTTCAAAATATGGCATAATTTCTTTAATTAAGTTATTTTGCGCTAACGCGTCAACTTCTTCTGTGGTGAAAGGTAAACCTTTTTGAACTATCATATCTGCAACATTGCTATTTATATAATACTGCTCTAGGGTATAACGCATATTTGGCGCGGCTGTTAATAATCCCACCAAAAAAGAAACGCCTAACGCCACAATTAAAACTATGGCAAATAATTTTAGCGCCAAATGTTTAGTGTCTTTTAACACATATTTCGTATACTTTTTCACTACCAAATAACCTCATCAATATCTTTTGGTTTTGTGTTTTCTTTTATATCCTCAATTTTTCCATTTTTAACATATATAACACGATCAGCAATTTCTGTTATTGAGTTGTTATGCGTTACTAAAATAACGGTTTTGTTGTGCTCTTTACATATAGATTTCAAAAGTTTTAAAATAGTTTTACCCGTGTTAATATCAAGCGCGCCGGTAGGTTCGTCACAAAGCAATATTTGAGGATTTTTAGCAATCGCCCGCGCAATTGACACCCTTTGTTGCTCACCACCGGAAAGTTGTGAAGGGAAATTATTTAATCTGTCGAGCAAATTCACTTGTTCTAACACTTGCTTTGATGATAGTGGTTCACTGCTAATTTCGGAAGCGATTTCAACATTTTCAAGTGCGGTTAGTTGTGGCATTAAATTATAAAATTGAAAAACAAAACCAACATCATGTCTGCGATAATATGTTAATTTTTTAGGACTTAACTTACTAATATCTTTACCACCAACTATAATTTTTCCTTTATCGGCTGTGTCCATGCCACCAAGAATATTTAATATTGTTGTTTTTCCTGCACCGCTTGGTCCCACTATAACGCAAAATTCACTTTGAAATATTTGAAAATTAATATTATCATTTGCGAATATTGTTTGTTCACCAAAATGATAAATCTTACTAACACTTTCGAATTTAACCACAGCTTCCATTTTTATACTCGCACCCCCATATGTCATATTCTGATTAATTTTATAGCACTGTTTAACTTTTACTTAAATTTTAATCTTTTTATAATTAAACAACAAGCAATTTTGCATTTAGATTTTATCCATTTTGTTTTTTTGTACAAAAATAAAGTTGTTTTTACAAAAAAACAACTAATATAATCACTTTATACTAATAAATAGACTTTAAAATTTATTCCCTTTCTTGCTCGCGCGATTTTACGCTTTCTTTTTCTTTCTTTTGAAACGCAAGCTCATGCGAAAAGTTTTTTAAAAATTTTTCGTTTTCTGGTTGAAACTGCGGATGAGATTGCAATTTATAGAAAAATACAACGCCGTAATCTCCTTCCGCAACCACATTAAGATCGTTGTCAAATATATCGTTCATTTTCTCAACATTTTTGCGAAACTTTGGTGTGTCATTTTTATCTATAAAAGTGTTTAGCACAGTTTTAGTAAGATTTGTGTAAAACTTGGCTTCTTCCAACATTTTTTCATCAACTTTTTTATCTTGTGAGAAATTCAAAAAGCCCTGTTTACTAGCATTTTGGTTAGATAGATGCCTAATAAACATTTTATGATAATCTAGGGTGTTGTCGTATTCTATAACTGCTTTTGCAAATTCTAATGAAATATTTTTTGTTTTATAGTCTATAAATAGGAATTTATTATTAACATCTTTTATGCTGGTTTCATCGTCATAAAGTGCAGTGTTAAATTTTATATTTTCTTTATTATAGTAATTTAATATTTTTTTGGCTTTAAGCTTAATTATTTCTGTTTTTATATCGCTCATTAATTAAACCTCGTTTTGTTTTAATATCGTAAAAAATCAAAATTCATTAAATATTTGATTAAGACATTTACTTTTACTTCTACTTTTATATGATTAAAAAATTATTTGAGTGTTTTTTAAAGCATATAATACATGCGTTTATTAGCATAATTAGAATAAAATAAAACGTATCATTGATTAATTGAACCAAAAAAAACTTAAAAAATTTTTAAGTAAGCTGAAAAATTTTTGATTTTTGCATTTTTTGTATTTAATTCACGAGTACGCATGAACTAAACTTTTTCGTAATTTACAATATAAACAGAAAATCTATTGTGCAAGATAATTATAGTAAGTTAACAAGATATTTCATTTTATGTATTATGATTTATTATTTGCTATACAAGAAATAACAAATCACAAATCGTTATTAATCTTTCTTTACAAAAAGATTGCATTTGCAATTATAATTTTTAATAAAATCATCACACGGACAAAGTGTGGTTTCATCAATATTTAACCTGCATGGACAGTGTCCTTTTCTTTTTGCAATCCCTTGAACAATTCGGTTCACGTATTCAACATCTGGATTTAAAATATAATTCTTCATAATTTCCTCCTAAAGTAATAAATTTTATTAACAAAACTTATATTGTTTTATACACAAATCTATAAAAAAATGTTAAACATCCACAAATCATTTATGTTTTTCCATTATATGCATTATATCGTTTGCTCTTCTAAAACCTTCTAATCGTTCCACTTCTTCGCCATCTTTAAAGATAATAAGGGTTGGTAGAACGGAAACTTTTAATGAAGATGCAAGCTCATAGTTTTCATCACTATTTATTTTCACAATGTCAAAAAACAAATCTTCTTCATGGTCTAAGTTTTCAAATTCTTTCGCTATCATTTGACATGGTCCACACCATGAAGCAAAAACATCTAAAATAAACAACTTTTTAGTTTGTTTTACTTTGTTAAAATTTTTTTGATCTGTATAAATTATCATATAATTCTCCTTTTTTTATAGTTCGCAAGTTGTTTGAATAATTTTTTAATTATATATGTATTTTTTAATTTGTAATAATTTACTAGTCCAATTTTTTCGTTTTCAACAATGTTCCAATTTCTTAACTTTGCTAATTCTTTAAGATATAAAAGATTGAGATTTATTTAAACAATTAACCAAACTTATTACATCCACCTGTCCTTTATTTAATAATTGATATAACATACAAAGCCTTGCTAGGATTACTTAAAATTTTATATAAATTAGTAAACTTCCAAATTTTTTTTCATTAGATAAATTTTCATAATACCACTTCAAACATTACTAGCACTCTTATTATATTAGTTTTTACTAATATTTACAACTTAAATTAATTTTTTAATACTCATCTAAAAAATTATGTTTAACTCCATTTTTTTCATATCCAATTACTGTGTTTAAATTAATATTTTTTAAACTTGTAAATATGTTGTCCACAAACTTATTATTCATATTTTCTAAACTATTAATTAATTGCTTCATCTCATAGCGTTTTGACTCATTTTCTTTGTTCAAATTCCGTTTTATATAAAGAGGACAGGCACAATTTATAAACTGCAAATTAAACTTGCTTGCCCATCTAATTATATCCTTTTCACGAATATAATACATAGGGCGAATCAACTCCAACCCCTCATAATTTTGACTATGAAGTTTGGGCATCATAGTTTTTAATTGTCCGTTATAAAGCATGGAAAGTAGTGTTGTTTCAACCACATCATCAAAGTGATGACCAAGGGCAATTTTATTGCAACCAAGTTCTCTCGCATGCGAATAAAGCACTCCTCTTCTAATTCTAGCACATAAATAACATGGTGAACCATTTTCTACGCTTGCAACATGTTCAAAATAATTAACATCGAATATTTTTATATCCACACCGAGTTTTTTTGCATTATCTAAAATAACTTGCCTGTTTTGTTCACTATAACCGGGATTTATAACTAAAAACACTAATTCAAAATTTATTTTATTATGTTTTTTTAATTCTTGCATTAGTTTGGCAAGTAAAAATGAATCCTTGCCACCCGATATACACACAGCAATTTTATCAAACTCACTTATTAATTTATACTTAACAACTGCGGACACAAATTTAGACCACAACTCTTTGCGATAAGTTTTTATTAAACTTTTTTCAATTTCTGCTAACATGTTTATATATTATCATAAAACTTTGTGATTAATAATTAAATTTTTATATTTAAATAATTTTACACATAAAAATAGTATTTTGATATATTTTGATAAAAAATTTAATAATAATCATCTGTTATAGTTGATTTATTCACCATATAAGCACGGTAACAGCTTGATAACATTTGCTAAAAAAAATTAAAATGTTATAATATAGGCAAAATTAACTATATTTTAAAGGAAAATTGATGAGGTTTATAAAATCAATATTTAGTAGAGCGACTGTTATTAGTTTACTGATTATTTTTCAAATAGCAGTGTTGTTTATGTTCATTTTTAACCTGACCAATTACACCTGGATATACCTTACCATTCTGCCTTTGTTTACTATAATTGCATATATTCGCATAAACAATAAAAAACTTAATCCAACTCAACAAATTCTTTGGATAACTTTATTGATTGTTTTTCCTTTGCTTGGACTAATCTTATATTGTATTTTTGGTGAAACTAGACTTCTGCGCCGAGAAAAAAAAGCATTTAAAAATATTTATGAGAAAAATAAAAAATATACATCAGTTACTAATCTACATTTGCCAGACTATCAAGGGCAAAGCGATTATTTGTTTAACACACTTGGATTTCCAGCTTTTAATAACACTTCAACTAGATATTTTAGTAGCGGAGAAAAATTTTTTGAGCAACTAATAGTTGATTTAAAAAGTGCGAAACAATTTATTTTTTTAGAATTCTACATAATAAATAATGGAATTATGTGGAATACGATTCTGGATAATCTTGTGCAAAAAGTGAAAGAAGGCGTAAAAGTTAAAATTGTTTACGATGATATTGGAACTATCGCTAATTCATCTAGCCGTTACCCTAAAACACTTAGAAATAAAGGTATTGACTGCAAAATATTTAATAAATACAACCTTTTAACCACCGTATCCCACAATAATAGAGACCACCGAAAAATAATGATAATTGATGGGAAAATTGCGTATACCGGTGGAATTAATATTTCAGATGAGTATATAAATAAAGATAACAATCACCACTATTGGAAAGACACCGCTGAAAGAATTGAGGGAAATGCAGTTCAAAACTTTACACTATCCTTTTTAAATATATATGAACTTAGTGGTGGTATTGCCGACTATGATAAATATTTAGCCATAAATCACAATCAACCACAAGATGGATTCGTTCAGCCTTTTGTTACTGGACCTATGCCTTTTTATAACGACACACATGCTATAAATATACTGTTAAATTTAATTAATCAGGCGAAGAAGAAATTATATATCGTAACGCCTTACTTTATTCCTGACTATCAAATTATGAACGCTCTAATTGTGGCGCAAAATCGCGGAGTGGATGTGCGAATGATAATTGCTCATATCCCCGACAAAAAAATTGTTTACTTAATCACACGCGCCAACTGTGTTGAACTTATAAAAAACGGTATAAAGGTATGCAGATATAAAAATGCTTTTGTGCATGCAAAAAGCGTGTTAGTGGATGACGAAGTAGGATTAATCGGTTCTATAAATTTTGATTTTAGAAGTTTTGTACACAACTTTGAATGTGGTATTTGGCAATATAAAACAAACGCTTTAAAAGAGTTAAAAGAAGACTGTGAAGACATGTTTAACACTCATGGTTATATTGAAATAAAAGATTTAAAAGTAAACTTCTTTGAAAAAACTATTGCGAACATTTTTAAAGTGCTATATTCAATATTTTAATTACCGCTAAACAACAAAAAAACCGCTAATTAAGAGCGGTTTTTTGTTTTATATATAAGTGAATTCCGTTTATTTATAAGTATTTTATTATATCTAAAAATCAATCTTAACTCTAATACTATACTCTACACAAACAACTACGAATTTAAAAGAAAATTAATAACACAAAATAACTCAAGCCGAAGTAAAACTACAAAATAACAAAATATATGTTTTTTTAGCCCAATCTTTTACTTATTTAAAATATTATTATAATGGGCAATAATCTGTGATGCTTTTTAAGTTTATTCCCTGTTTCGCAAATGCGTTTACCACATTTTTATGAAACTCCTCTAATTCTCCGCCTGTTAGTGTTCTACAATTTGAGCATAAAATGTATCTAATAGTATAACTTTTGCTATTGTCGTTAGGACTTTCAAAAATATCAATAAGTTCCACTTTATAATCACAATCTGCTTTAATGCTATATGCAATCTTTTCTATTTCTTGATAAAGTGTGGCTTTTGATAGAGAGAAAGAAAAATCTAGTTGGCATTTTTGGAACTTGGAAACCGTTTCAAATACTGTTGGTTTGCTTTCTAATTGTAAAATACTTGAAAAGTCCAGTTCTGCGATTGCGATTGATATTTTCTTATCTATTGTTTTCTCAATTCGGGGATGAATAAAACTAATAAATCCAACTGTTTTATTATCAGCACTTATTTCATAATAGTTTATAGGATGCAAATATTCTAAATTTGAAGTTGCTTTTGTTATTTTAATATCTGCTTTTATCACCACTTCAAACATATATTGTATGACATTTTTAAGAGTAATTAGTAAATTATCGCGCTCAGTTTTAGATGCAATAGTCAGCGTTAGATTTTTGGTTTCATTCACATCACCATTTTTGTGCAGTGATTTAACCACTCTGCCGATTTCAAAAATTTTAAAAGAGTCATAATCATTTTTATTATCTATAACATTTTTTAGTTGTGAAGGAATTAAAGTGGACCTTATTTCATTGTTATCTTTTTGAATAGAATTAATCACTTTTATATTTGATGCTGGCATTATACTGAGTTCTTTATTAACATAAGCATCATACCAAATATAACTATGCATTTCATGAAAATTATATCTGGAAGCAAGCATTTTCTTAACTTCATATTCAGTATGCACTTCGTGGTTTTGTTTGCTTGGTTCAACTGTTTGTACCACACTTTTAGGTTGAATATTATCATAGCCATACATTCTTGCAATTTCCTCAATAATATCGGCTTTGCTCTCCATATCTTTTGTGGCTCTAAATGAAGGAATTTGCACCTTATATTCGCCTACATCTTGAATTAGCACTTCACATTCCAAACGGGATAATATGTCAATTATTTTGCTTTCGGGAATATTCACACCTATAAAATCATCAATATATTTTTTAGTTATTGAAATGGAATGCTGTGGATATTGATAATTATATATATCGGTAAACGAACTGGAAATTATAGCATTATTATCGTGTTTTTTAATTAAATATACAAACCTTTTTAAAGATAACATTGCAAGTTCCGGGTCTAATGACTTTTCATATCTAGCACTGCTTTCTGTTCGTAAAAATAGTGCAGATGAGGTTTTTCTAACACTGTATCCATTAAAACATGCGCTCTCAATAAACACACTATTTGTGTTATTTGTAATACTTCCCTGCATGCCACCCATAACACCTGCAATAGCCATAATTTCATTATTTGATTTTATAACCATTGTGTTTGCAGGCAATTCCCGTTCTTTGTCGTCTAGTGTTATAAACTTTGTTTGTTTAGATAGGTTTTCCACACGGATATTTTTAATAAATTCATTATCAAAAGCATGCATTGGTTGCCCATACTCTAACATAATGTAGTTAGAAATATCGGTTAAAAAATTAATTTTTCTCATACCGCAATAAAAAAGTCTGATTTGCATATTAATAGGCGACACTTTTTTAGTGATATTTGTTACTGTGCTTGCACAATATCTATAACATTCATCGGTATCCACTTCCACATGTAAATCTGGCAGGTTAGTTTTTTCATTCCAAACTGGCGGAGAAACAAGTTCTTTCTTTAAAAGAGTGGCAATCTCTCTTGCAATGCCGTAATGACCCCACATATCTGGTCTGTTAGTTAAACTTTTATTATCTACTTCAAAAACAACATCATCTATATTTAGGACTTTTTTAATATCAACACCAATCGGCGTGTTTTCGTCTAAAATAAGTAGTCCGCTATGGTCATCAGAAATTCCTAACTCTTGCCCACTGCAACACATACCATAACTATCAACACCCCCAACTGTTGCTTTTGCGATGGCTAACTCTCCAACTTTTCCACCAATAAGCGCCACTGGAACAATACTATCCACTATCGCGTTAGGTGCACCACAAACAATATTTAACACTTCCTTTTTAATATCAACTTTTAAAAGTTTTAATTTTTTACTATTAGGATGATTTTCCACACTAATAATCTTACCTGTTACCACATTTTGAACATTTTTTCCTTTTTCAAAAATATCTTCAACCTCAGCACAAGAAAGAGTAAACTTGTTTATAAGTTCTTTTACATTAGTGTCTTTTAAATCAACATAATCGTTTATCCAATTTAATGAAATATACATAACTTTTTTCCTTCTTACTTGATTTTTGCTTGTTTTAGTTTAGCAATTTTACCGCTATTTAGTGTGCGAATATCATCTATATTAAAAGTCATCATGGCAAGCCTGCTTAAACCTAAACCGAATGCAAAACCTCTATATTCACTTGAATTAATTCCGCCCATTTCCAATACACTTTTATGAATCATTCCACACGGACAAAGTTCAATCCAGCCTGATTGTTTGCAAACACTACAACCGTCGCCATCACAATAAATACATTTGCAATCAAGCTCAAATCCCGGCTCAACAAAAGGAAAAAATCCCGGACGAAGTCTTACTTCAATATCTTTCTCAAATATTTTAGATAGCATAGTTTTCATAAAATAAATCAAGTTTGCAATAGAAATATTTTTGTCTATCATCAGTCCTTCCAGTTGAAAAAAAGTGTTTTCATGACCAGCATCCAACTCTTCGTTTCTAAAACAACGCCCCGGAAAAATAACCTTTAAAGGCGCGCCAAACTTTTTCATGATTCTATTTTGACTAGCAGAAGTGTGAGTTTTTAACACTTGATTATTTTCCAAATAAAAAGTGTCTTGCATATCACGAGCAGGATGATTTTTAGGAATATTCACTGCTTCAAAGTTATTATATTCACTTTCAATTTCATTACCATCTTCCACATAAAAACCCATATTTTCAAAAATATCAACTAATTTTTTTTGAGTTATTGTGATAGGATGTAAACTGCCTATGTTTTCGCCTAATGGCGTAGTTAAATCAATGATTTTTGCGCCAGTTATCATATTTTCGATTTCTAACCGTTCTAAATCATTTTTAACATTTTCAAGCCTAGTTTCAATGCTTGTTTTAAGTTTGTTGACCTCTTCACCATAAGTTTTTTTTTCGCTGGGTGAAATTGTCTTTATTAATTTAAGAGCCTCATTCACAAGACCATTTTTACCCATAAACTTTACTTTAACTAAATTAAAGCTACATTCATCGGTTACAAGTTTTATATCCTCATTAAATCGGTTATAAATTATTTCTAAGTTTTCTTTCATTTTTATTTCCTTCATTTTAATAAAAAAGCCCAAAAAGCGCTAATGCTTTTAGGGACGATTAATCGTGTTACCACCCTAATTTAGAAATTTTTAAAAAATTTCCCTTCATTGATTTTAATACAAAAATCACTTGGTTTGAGTTTTTACCCCCAAACAACTCCAATGCTCGAAATTCAAGGAATCCATCAAACAATCTTTGATAAAATATTAGAGCTTTAAGCAAACTCTCAGCGCTCGAACCATTTGCTCTCTCTTTAAAGATAATATCCCCTACTAAAACATCATCATCGTTTTTATTTAGTTATTAAAAAATTTTACACCATATAATCGCAACTGTCAACTAATTTTAACATTTGCATTGATTTTCAAAAAAAGGTAAATTAATCTAAAATTAAACTTTTTCGAAACTAAAAAATATCACCGTAATTACTTTTCGATACTAAAAAATATCACCGTAATTTTTGTTTACTTTTAATTGTTGATTATAGATAAGGTACAATTAAACTTTTAGAAACTAAAAAAAATATCACCGTAATACTTTTCGAAACTAAAAATACCACCATATTTTGTTTACTTTAAATTGTTATATACAGAAACTAGCATACTAAAAAATGCAATTAATCCTAATTACTTACTTTATCTCGCCTAGTTCTCTTTTTAACAATTTTAATTTCATTTTGAATTTCGTTGTTTTGCAAATAATCCACAAGAAGCATTCGTGTTCTTTCTTCTGCTTTGGGTATATAATAAGCGCTAAACAGCATAAACGCTCCTATAATAATATAAACAGGAATTAATGTAACTATAGGAAATAGTGAGCAAATTAAAGCAGTACCGTAAATATATATATAAGAACCCACAGATGAATTATCTCGTGCGAGCAGTGCGGAATTACTCATGCCCAGTATTCGTGATTTAACAATTAAGCGTTGGAATACAAACAAACTCAAAAAAGGATAAAATAATCCTGCAATGCCAAATATCACATAAATATAGTATATGTTTTCAACCAATACAAAGCCAAAAGCCGATAGTCCCATAATAATACAAGTTGATTGAACTACCCACATTATATCGTATCTATCATTTAGCTTGCCTGCAAAATAACTACCCACTCCATAGGTGCCATTAAAAATCGCACCCAGTATTCCTACCTGTCCATAAGAAGGACTGCCTGAAATAAACAAGTCAAAAGAATAAATAGTTCTAATAACATCAAATGAACTAAAAAGAAAATAAACTGTGCAATAAGTTAAAAGAATTTGAAAAATAATTTTTTTTCCAAGTTTTGTGTGTTCTAATTTTTTTTCAAAAGTAAGAAGTGCATTAGATACCGCCTCTTTATTAAAAGATGTACTTTTTTTACTTTTAAAGTAATAAATCAAAAGTGGGATAACAGAAAAACCATATAAAATCAATGATATTATAACTACTAATTGTCTGTTTATATCTAATAAAAAACCACCAATTAGTAACGACACTATTATGCCCATTTGCTCAAATACTCTCGTTATACCAAGAGTATCAGTGCTTTTATTTAGCGATGAATAGTTATAAATAATTTCATTTGCAGAGAGTTTGAAAGATAAATCAAATGCATAAAATACACAAATTCCAATAATTGACAACAATAAATATTTATCAAGAAGTAAAATAAAAATGCTATAACCGGTAAGTGTAAAAACTCTAAGAAGTAAAAAAATTTGTGGTCTTTTTCTAATTTGGTTTTTTAGTGTATAACTTGCAACTAATCTAATTATATTTTGAATAACCAAATAAAGAAAAGCGATGTATAATTCGCCTGTTTCAATAAAAATAATCAATGGAACAAACGCACCCACTAAATTGTTTGCAAAATTTGATAAAAATTTATAAAAATTAAGTAATCTTAGTTGCATGTTTGTCCTTAGTGATATAAAGATTTTTATAGTTTAAAGGCGACCTTTTTTTGGCCGCCTAAATTTTAGCTACAAATAATGAAAACATGAAGATTTTATTAAAAGATAATTTAAAAATTAGATAATAAGATTTATGTTTGTAGAAAAATTAGTATTGTGTTAATTTTTAACTATTATTTTTTCTTGCTAACTATCGAAAAAAATGATTTTTTCTTTTTATCTTTGGTATCCTTTTCTTTCTCCTCGCTTTCGGTTTGATTATCGTCTATCGATTCATTTGCGCCGGGAATTACTTGTTCATCATCATTACTTTCATTTGTTAGCACACCTATTGTATCATCCACAGTTTTTTCTAACTCGTCTTGCGTATCTAAGTAATTTTTATTTTCCGCCTCTATTGTTTGTTCTAATTCTTGCAGACTTTCATCATAAGTGGAAAAATTTGGTTTTACATCAATTTTTATTGGCTTAGCAACACTTTCTTGCTTTTTAATTTTTGAAATAAGTTGACTTTCTTGCTCTATTAATGATTGTTCTTTTTCTCGTGCATTTTTAAGCCTTTCTTCAGCTTCTGCAAGTTTTTGTTTAAGTTCATGGGAATCTTCAAAAGCAGTAAGCACATTTTCCAGCGATACTTTATTTGAATTTATTATTCTTTCTCTAAATTCACGGGAAGAGAAATAATCTTTAACATTACCTATTGCTTCAATTTGCGCAAGTTTTAAAATCAGGTCTTTCTCTAAACTATCAATTTTTATTTTTTTCTCTTCTGTTTCTTCTTCTTTCATTTTTAGTGATTTAGATAATAAGTCCACTTCTGTTTGCAAGTTAATTTTTTCTTCTTCTAATTGACGAAAAACAGGTTCATTTTGAGCCGCTATCATGTCATTAATTATTCCATAAACACGATTTGCGTAAGTTTTGCCTTCGCTTTTCATTGACTCTTCAATAACTTTTTTTCTACTTTCGATTTCGCTTTTAATTGCATCAGCATCTTCTTGCATCTCTGCTTGTTGCTTATAGAATCGCTTTGATGCCAAATCATAATCTTTTTCCAACTGTTGCAGTCTTTGTTGTTCTTCATTATATCTTTTCTTGATATAGTTGGCTTCAATTTGAATAGTTGTTGCATTTAATTGATTATTTAATTGAGCCATGTTTTCTCTATGCGTTTGTGCTTTTCTTTCAAAATCTTTAGTGACTTCATTAAAGTTTTTGTCAAAGTTATTAAGTTCGTTTGTCTTACCGTTTAATTTTTCATTTAGTAATCTTCGTGAATTAAAATATTTTTCGCTCTCACGCATTGCTCTATCCATTAAAATGGAAAGTTCTATGCCCAGTTCATCAAAATCAAACTTTTCAAAAACATTTTCTTCTTCAGCCTCTGCGTTTTTTCGTTCTTCTTCATAAGCTTTCTTTTCCAGATAATCTTGTAAAACAGGGATACCTTCTTTAATCTCTTTTTTAGTGAAAAGAACTTCATAATCGATAAAGGAAGGTATTGTGGTTGAAGCTTTATTTAAAAATCTAGTAAATTCAGTAAACTCATAATTCAAATCTTCTGCTTTTTGAGATGTAACAAATTGAAAAACAACAATGGCAATATAGCCAATTAATAATACAAACAACGGAAGAGTGATAATGTAAATAAACGCATCGATAACAGAATATGTGGAAACCAATCCCGATGAAATTAAAGCAATAACAATAGCAACAATCGTAGTAAAGTTTTTACTAACATTAACTGCGTTTCCAAAACCGCCTGACTTATCTACTCTTTCTAAGCAATTTAATTTGTTTATATATTTGCTAGGAAGTCCATCACGATTAAGCACATATTCTTGCCAAGAAAAACGAATAATTTTAGGCAAATCTTTAATTTTATTATTTAATTCCACTAAATTATCGTCATTAATATATGGATTTTTTAGAAAAAATTTATTTAATTTTTTTAATCCTCTTAATAATTTTGCGTCGTATGAAAAAGCTATTATTAGTGCGGTTATAAAAATTAAAACAAACATCAAAATAGCACCAATCACAACAATTGTGTTAGCATTAATAATGCCACTAAACTGCTTAAATACTTGCACAACATTGTCGTAAAATGTCATTTCCTTCTCCTGATAAATAACACATTATTTTGCAATATTATATCACACTAGGTTTGTTATTGCTAATAAAATAATATAAAATCGAAATTTTTAATAGATATGTAGATAAAACAAAAGCACCTTAATTAGATTGATAAAAAATATACTCTATTTTCTGCAATACTTTATAAAATTATTTTATATTAAGCCCTAAATTACAATAGTTTGTTATTTTTTTACACTTCAATTAGTCTGCTAAGTTCAAACGAATAAATAAACTTATTTTTAACTGGTTTATTAAAGGCAAGTTCGTAAGCCTTTGCATAGATTTCTAACTGCAACGAGTAAGTGTTTCTAAACTGTTCATCACGAGAAAACTTATTGGTTTTAAAATCAATTATTATAGCATAATCGTTAAAATCTATCGCAAGGTCAATAACACCTTGCACTATTATTTTATCGTTCACAACACTATTTTTAATAAGATGACTATGTGGAACTGATAAAATAAACTGGCTTTCTTTTAAAATCTTTCCGCCATCTGCAATGCTATTAATAATGCTAATAGCATTAGAAATTGCAGATGAATTTACTTTCTCTTTTAGTTTTACCCACTCAATATTTTCCTTTGTAACACTTTCAATTATAGATATAATTTCATCTGTGCTTTCACTATAATTTAATTTTTCCATAACTGCGTGATAGTAGTTTCCAACTTCTAGTGCGTGATTATTTTCCACTAAGTCTGTATCATTTAGTTTGAAATTACTTGGCGCATAAGAAATTTTTTCATACGGCTCTTCTTCTCGCATAATGCTGGTTACACTATTTTTTATAGCGATTTCTTTTGAGTGTGCGTACGGATATTTATAGTTATAATATTCGCTTAAATTTTTTGCTAAGTTTTCGTCGCCACCGCTTAGCAAAATTTGTTTGTTTTCGCACTTATCAAACTCAGTTTCCTCCACACTATAAATGTTAACAGCACACTCTTTATGTGTGTTTTCGTTAAGCACAAATTTTTTATTATTTACAAAATTATACAAACTAACTTTGTCATATGAATAGAAAAATAAATCTAGAAAAGAGCGACATTCGTAAATTTTATCTTTCTCTACCAACACACTGTTAAGCTTATATGTGCCAATTAAATGTAGACGGTCTTTAGCCCTTGTTAGCGCAACATAAAATAATCTTATTTCTTCATCTATTTTATTTTTAATATTTATTAATTTACATGCATTGACCACAATGGAAGCGCTTTCTAACCTACTATTCCCGTCAATATATTTAAGCCCAATTCCAAACTGGTCGTTTATCAATAATTGACTGTCGTTATCAAGTCTAAAACCCACACCCAAATCTGCCACGATAACGCAAGGATAATCCAAACCCTTACTGGAATGCATGGTGCTAACTTTAACACAGTTATCGTCATCCCCCACCAATAAATCATGTGATTTTTCAGCAAGTGAATTGATATAATCTAAAAATTTTGTTAGACAAAACGCATAGTTATCGTTTATAGAAAAAGTTAAAAACTCGTTAATGTTGCTTAGTTTTTCCCAGCCTTCAGGCAAACTGTTAAAATGATTTACCATATCAAAATCAATTAGCAATTTTTCTAGTGTTTCATAGATAGTGTGATTATGCATATAGTTTTTATAAAAATCTATATATATTTTTAGTTTTGATATTTTGGCACAAATTTCATCATCTTTGTTATAATTTAATACCGCCTGCCAAAACTCGCTTTCCTTATCGCTTAATCGAATTTCTGTTAAAATATTTTCGTCTAAATTTATCATAAAACTTTTAAGCACTGTTGCAAGTGCTAAATCATCTTGAAAGTTGTTTATTAACTTTAAAAAACTAATAAGAAGGCAAACTTCATAACTATCAAATATATTGGTTTTATATTGCACCGAAACAGGGATATTGCACTCTTGCAAAGTTTTATAAAGTACAGCAATTTTATTTTTATTTCGTGTGAGCACGGCAATATCTTTATATGTGTAATTTTTGCCGGTAAGCGAAATCCACTCACTAATTTTTTTAGCAACTAACCTTGCTTCCGCCTCAACAGAATCTGCACGCAAAACCTTATTGTCTTCGTTTGCTGTGCTGTTAATAATATCCATGGAAACAACTTTATTATTAGTTAAAGTTTTCCCGCTTTTTAGCATTGCATCACTATAATCAACGCCGATAGTATCTTTTCTAATTAAGTTTTCAAAAATACCGTTTACAAACTGTAAGATGTTATCTTCACTGCGATAGTTTTTATTAAAATTAAAAATTTGATGAGCGGTTTTGTTATTATACTTATCAATAAAGTTTTTAGGTTGCGACAGCCTAAATTCATAAATACTTTGTTTAACATCTCCAATCATAATTAGGTTATTGGCTTTTTTTAATTTGGTTAGAATCATTTCTTGAATATTGTTCACATCTTGATATTCATCAAAAAAAATATATTGATATTGCTCTTTAATTTCATTTAAAACAAGGTTATT
Organism: uncultured Clostridia bacterium; assembly: GCA_937874195.1. Lineage (GTDB taxonomy): Bacteria > Bacillota > Clostridia > Christensenellales > UBA1242 > UBA11490. Next base: position 37,132 of record CALNBM010000015.1, read on the forward strand.
ATTTAATAGTTTTATGGTATAAAATTCAAGGTCATTAAAATCTAGCAAATGTCTGCTTTTTTTAAGGCTGGCGTATTCATTATCCACTCGCTTTACAATTTCAAAAATTTTAGTAAGATTTTGCTTAATAATCGATAATTGTCTAACAATTTCTTTATCACTTACTTTAAGCACAAACTTTTTTAAATTGTCACGAACTGCTTTATATTTATCCCACACTTCTTCCATATTGTCATATAGTTCTTGTTCGTAAACTGTTAAGTCTTTTGTTTTTTGTGGCTTTTTTAAATAAGTAAAATTATGCAAAGCATCACTTTGTTGTTGGAAAGTGGTGCTGTTATTAATTAGCGAAATTGCTTGCTTAATGTTTTCAATAAACACGAGTAACTTTTTATTGGCAACCATTGTTGCCTGCTCTTCTAAAAAAGTAAAACTTGGCAACATTTCACTCATATTTTCTTTTACTGCTTGCATTATAAACTTTACGCAAGTGTTTTTTTCTAAATCTAGATTATATGTGTTTTCCAGCATATTTTTTTTCCAAGTGTCTTCATCTACCACACTTTTCAAATAATTAAAAATGGTATTAACAATTCCTTTTAACACTGTGGTTTCACGCCTGGAATTATAACACTCGTAAAGTTCAAAAAAGCTTTTATCATCACTTACAATGTAGTTATTAAAAACATTAGTGATTGCATCATTAATTAAAAATGCTTGCTCTTTGTCACTTACTAATGAAAATGCAGGGTCAACGCCCACCACATAAAAATACTTTGTAATAAGTTTTTTACAAAAACTATGATTAGTACCAATATCGGCATTATTGATAAATTCAATCTGTTCCGCCAAGCGCTGTTTTAAAAATGGGTCAGTTATTGCAACTAAAAGTTTTTGCATACTTTTAAATAGTTTTATTTTCATTTCATTTGCTGCGGCATTAGTGAAAGTTAGCACTAATAAATTTTCTACGCTCACATTTTTATCCACTATTAAATAAAGAATCTTATTTATCATAGAAGAAGTTTTGCCTGTGCCTGCACTTGCAGAAACCAATATATCTTTAATACTTTCACATTTAACAAATTTAAGTTGCTCTTCATTTAAGTCTTTAACAATAATATCTTGTGGTTTCATGATTGCACCTCCTCTTCTGTTAGTGCTTTAAATTCCTCAAAGTTTTTCACTTTTTCTTTTTCGCGCGTCTCATCGCCGTAGTTTTCATTAAAATTACAAATTGCTTTGTAGTCACAAAATTCGCAAGCAATCTCACTACTTGCCTTCATTGGATTAGGTTGAAGTTCGCCAACCAGTATTTTTTCTGCTCCTTTTTTCATTAAATCGAAAACATAATTGCATAATTTATCCAGTTCACTTTCTGTTATGCAAAGTTTAGTGTCTTTAATAGCACCATATTTGTCGGTGGAAAGATTTACTATTTTGCTTACATAGTCAGCATTTGCTAAATTGTCATCGAAATTTAAAATGTTTTCAAGATTTTTAACAATTATACCTTGCAACTTATATAAACATTTGGCATCTTCTTTATCAAAAACATTTAATATAGGCAGATAAAAAGCACCGGCAGGTTTTAAGCCACTTGCATTTTCATATATTTTGGTATATACAATTAATTGAATTTTTTTCCCGTTATAAATATCACTTAAATCATTGAACTTTGAACTATATGAGCCAGTTTTATAATCTATTACTCTAAAACTATCTCCACACGCGTCCACTCTGTCAATAACACCTTTAAGATAGATTTTTCTATTACCCACATTTATTGATAATGTATCGCTTTTAAAAAATTGTTCTGTGCTTTTTTTGGTGGGAACAAATTTACTATGCTGTTGTTGATATATAAGCGCGTCTGTTATTCTTTCCGCCTCGTTTAAAAACGCATGACAATAAAAATTATTGTATTCATTAGTGGTTATGTAATCATATTTGGGGTTATGTAAAACACTATGTATAATATCTCTCGCGGTGGTTTTAGCACTCGCTAACCAGTCATCGCTGTCAATATTTTCACAAATCAACGGCACGATGATTTTTAAAAACTCATGCAGAATAATTCCGTTATCAATGTTAGCTTCATCTTCTTGCTTTCTTAATTTTAGTCCATAACTTATAAAAAACTTATATGGGCATTCGAAATAATTTTCAAGTTCACTAATACTTGTATAATTATTTTTAAAGAAAAGTTCGTTCGCTTTTTTTATATTAGGAATATTAGACTTATAATTTATATTTTTCATAATTTTATTAGTGAAGTTAGCGTCCGTCAACTGCAAAGAGTGTTGCAGTGAGTGAAGCAAATTCACATAGTTTTTGTTACCGTTAAAAACATTCCATTGCTTTAAAAGATGAGTGTAATTTTCTTTTGCGTTTTCTAAATTGATATTATTAAATATAATATTTTCTTGAACAATATTAGGGTGTGCGTTAAAAATCATATCAAAATCTGCCGATGCATCATACTCTTTAATATTAAGCAGGTTTTTCATATCATCATACCAAATTGTTGGAAAAGCTAAATCGCCGTTTTCTTTTTGGCGAATGTAAGAAATAACAAGAGATTTTTCATAAACAAAAATGCTTTCATAAACCTTAAAACGCTTTCGTTTATTTATTACCGCTACTGTTGGGTTTAATTTGTTTTTGTTTTTTAACTCACTTATATCTTTATCTGTTATAATACTTGTGTCTAATTGATAGGATGGCATGCTGCCTTCGTTAGCACCGAGTATGTAAACATTTTTATTTTTTCTAAAATAACTTATGTTTATCTCACCTATAAACACAGCATCCATAGCGATTGGTGGTAGGGTTAGTGTTATATCATTAATAACCGCCAGACAAATCTCACTAAACTCTTTTGCAGTGCAATCGTGGGAATCCAAAACAAGTTGAAGTTCATCAAACGCTTTGTTTAATTTTGATATAACTTGCTCGTGTGTTCTATAATCGATTATGTTATTTCCCCCAAGCAATTTTTCTCTATGTATTTCTTCACTCTCATGCGTTACATCAAACAGAAATTTTGTGAAATATTCCATTTTTTCGCCGAAAGCATTAGCGTTTTTAAAATCTGTTATAGCATTATTATAATTTTCGAAATAACTATTAATTATAGCAAATTCTTCATTTTTTATATTGATTAAACTTTTTCCCACAAGTCCATATTTAGTTAAATAATGCTCAAACCGTTCCACTAGTCTCTGGTCAACATTTGCAAAAGGACTTTTTAAAATATCTAACACATTATATTTGTTTACTTCTCCACACACAATTTTTAGTGCGTTTATGATAAACCTGCAAAACACATGTGATTTAAGCGGTGTGCTTTCGTCTAGATAGTACGACACATCCATCTTTTCGCATTGCTTTTTTATTTCGCTAGCATAAGTCAACAACGATGGAACAATAATCGTGAAGTCATTAAACTTTGTTTTATTTAAAATAATATTTTGTTTTATATCAAGTAGCGTATGTTTCACTTCGTCCTTTAAGCTTTTGAAACTAAGTAACTTAATATTATCGCTTGTTAAATCAGATTGTTCACAATTTGTACTAAATAGGTTTTCTAGTAGCAAATTTTCTTCCGCTTTTAAATTGCTAATGCATTTCTTAGTGTTCACAGCAACACCTAATTGTCTGCATAAATCTAACACATTAAAATAAACACTATTTAAGTGCAGTAGTTCATTATTTGTTGGCTGTGATTTGCTATAAGTGGTTGCAAACGAAACGCTTTTAGCGTGCTTAATTAATTTCCCAATAATGTTATATTGTTGAACAGTAAAATCTTCAAACATAACAAAATAAAAGTTTGTATCGCCATAACCTTTGTTTATATTCCGTGCAAATAAATCTAACCTGTTAAAACTGTCGGTAAAATTGTTTTGCAAAAACTCTTCATATTTTTCATAAATTAACTTTATGTCACTAAGCTTGCTTTTTAGCGTTTTATTAGAAATGGCAATGTCAATATCAATTGGTGTAATATGGCAACTCTTAAATAAACAAATGGTGTTATATAACTCTCCCGCAAAACCACTTAGCGATATAGCGTTTTTAAAACTGGTTAAATTGTTCTTATTATCTAATAACAGTTTTTTAATAAGTGCCACCGCACTGTTTTTAGTTAACACTTTTTCATTAGGCGATAGTTTAGACGCTTTTTTTGCAAGGCGAGAAAGAGTTATAACAGAAAGGTCAAAAAAACACTTTTCATCTAGAACTTCAAATAGTTCTTTCTCAATGTTTAGCGTGCATCTATCAGGGCAAATTACTATATGCTTTTCATTTTTATTTCTGTTTTTAAGTGCAAAAAAAAGTTGATTTTTGCTTATTTCATTAATAAGTGCAGTATATAAACTAACTTTCATTTTTTCTCACTTTTTATTTTCTTTGGTTTTTGCGGTTTTAATAAATTTGCTAAAAACAACCCTTATATAAAGGTCACTAATCAAGTTATTTCATTTTATCAAAAAGAGCGAGTTAACGCAAATATTTTAAACCGCATCTAAAATTGTTATTTTAATTAATCAAAAAGAGTGAGTAAACGCAAATATTTTAAACCGCATCTAAAATTGTTATTTCAATTTAACTTACTTAATATGCTTTTAATTTTCGTTTGATAATACACCAACTTTTTTTTATATTCACTTTCAATTTCGGCGGCAATCGATTTTTTTATAAGCCTAATAAAGCCCATAAAAAGATTCATCATATCTTGTTCTGTTAAAAACTTATCGGTTTTTTCAAATTGCAAAACTTTGGCAGTTTGAATGTTCCTTGAAAACACCGTTTGTTTCATTTTTTTATTTTTATATGGAATAAGTTTTTTAATACTTGGTTTCATGTTTTTTTCCTTATGGTTTGCTTAATTATTGCCTATTGGATTTTTTTAAAACGGTATGAAATAAAAAATTTTATCATATACATAGTAAAAAAGAAAAAGGTGAAAATTGTGGAAAACTTAACATTTTTGCATTTTACCAGTGCAGTAGATTTTAACTTAAATATAAACGGCGAATATGTGAAAACTTCAAGCACTCACGAAAATAGATTTGTGACTGTTGCAACCACTAAAAAAGCCATATATTTCACATACTTACCTATTTCCACGACAAAAACATATTTGCCTTTCACACAAAAGTTAGAATTAAATAAAGATGGCATAAACTCACAATCGCAATATGTGGAAGTAATTCCTTTCAAAAATAACCATTATGAAATTTTTTTAACTCCGCCACTTTCTGCCACAAACACTCTTTCTGAAATTATTAATGAAGAATATTTTGGCAAAACTAATGTGGTTTTACTTAATAATAACACTGGTAATATTTTTGTTTACGACAATAACAAACTCAAAAAACAGTTTGTAACATCAATAATAAAAAACGCTGAACTCAATCAAAAAAATAACAATATTATTATAAAATGCGAACTTGAGGAAGATAAATATTTTTTAGTTATATTAAAAGCAGATACTATTGAAACAATTTTAGAAGTTGAATGCGACACAATCGAAGAAAATGAAACACAAATCAAGGCACTTAAAAAAATGCTGGATTTATCTAAACATGCTTTCGTTAATACCTTTTCTTTTGAAACTAATAAAGTTGAAACATATAAAGTGTTTTTAAACAACCAACCTAACAAAACAACAGATAAATATCTTATACCACTAGCATTTTTAGAAGCGGTAAAATATGAGAACTTCAATCTTGCTAAAAGTTATTTGGCAAGTGACCTTGCCGAAGCGCCAGACAACTTTTTTGCTGGTTATTTTGGAAATATTAAAAATATATATTTTGATAGATATAATTTAAACAAGCCAAATGTGGGCTACACTATTAAAGCAAATGAAATTTTTTCTTACTTTGAGTTTGCTATTGAAAATGGAATGATAACAGAAATTACAAAGGTTTAATATATTTCGAAAATCTTCCTTGCCCCTTTTTTTTCATAATAATTTTGGTTATACTCGTAACCAAATTATATTAACGCTAATCTATTATAAAAGAAATGTTCTAAAATTACGAGCACGAAGTAAGCAAATTGGACTTGTTCTTAGTTTATTTTCAGTGCGGGGAAGCGCCTCATTTTATTGTATTATTAAAATAACATTTGTTAAATTTTGTAATTATATGTATACTATAATATAGAATTTAAGGGAGCTTTGATTAATGGAGCCATGGGTTTTTTATCTTATTATTTCATTAATAGCGCTAATGTTTGTGCTTTCTGTTATAACGGCGCGCGCTCGCATGAAACGAGTTTATCTTAAATACATGCAAGTGAACACAGATATAAATATAACAGGAAAACAATTTGCGTTTGCCGCCAAACAAATACTAAGACTAAACGAACTAAAATTCTCACTGTCAAAAGGTATGCTAACAGACGCTTATGTTAGTAAATACAAAACACTGATTATAAGTGAAAAAGTTTGTGAAACGGCATCACTTTCCTCTATAACAATCGTGGCACATGAAATCGGACACGCCCTGCAACATAACAACAATAATGTACTTTTTAACCTTTCAAACTTCGCTAAATCGGTAACAAGGTTTACAAATAAGTTTATAATTCCCACATTAATAGCATCAATTTTTCTATATATCTTTCAAGGACTATCATCAAGCTTAGCGTTAACATTTTTATATATTTCTGCAATATTATTCACAATGCATATTTTTAACAACTTACTGCTCATCCCTGTTGAATATGGCGCAAGTTCTATTGCACTAAGATTTTTAAGGCAAAATAAAGTGTTAACAAACAAAGAATTAGAAAAAGCAAGATACCTGCTTGGAATTGCCGCTAAAACTTATATCGTTCATTTCTTTGATGGAATGTTTAGTTTCGGTTGGAAACGAAAATACTAAAATAATGGCTTTGGAGATAAAATATGTTATCACATCTACTTACAGGTTTTGATTTTATTTATATGGACTATTACTTTTGGGGAATTATTTTAATTCCGGGGATTTTGCTAGGTTTGCTTGCCCAAATTAAAGTAATGCGCACTTATCATGTTTATAAAGAAATACCATCATCATCCACCTTAACTGCAAGCGAGCTCGCTAGAAAGCTTCTTAGCGAGCATAACATAAACGATATAAGCATTGACAAAGCCACTGGCGAACTTTCCGATTATTATAATTACAAAACTAAAAGTGTGGGACTTAGTGGCGGAGTTTATAATAGCAACAGCATTGCCGCACTCGGTATTATGGCGCACGAAATTGGCCATGTGATGCAATATAAAAGCAATTATTTTCCACTAAAATTTAGAAACTTTTTAATTCCACTGTCAAATTTCATTTCTAAACTACTGTGGCCGGTTATATTTCTGGGAATATTTTTTAATTTCATGCTACTCTTTGATTCCATGATAGGAAATATTTTTATCTATTCTGGAATTATCATGTTTGGATTAATCGCTCTTATATCTCTTATAACTCTACCCGTTGAGTTAAACGCAAGCGGAAGAGCAAAAACAATATTATTATCGTCTGGTGCTATCAATCAGGAAGAAGTTATTGGAGTTAAAAAAGTTTTAAATGCAGCAGCACTAACTTATGTTGCTGCACTTATAATATCACTTTTAAACCTTCTTAGGTTTGTGATAGTTTTTGGAAATAGAAGAAGATAAAACAATTTATATCTTAAAAATTATTGGGTTTATATTATAAATTATTTTATGAATTTTTTAAAGTTGATGATTTTGCATTAAAGTAAATTATTTGAGATTTTTAATTATTTGTTTTTTTAAAAAAAGTCTTAAACTTATATCCAGTAAATTGCTTAAATATAATACTTTTTGCATGCAATCTAAATATTTATAAAACTAACTTTTTTCAAAAAAATTTTTAAGTTTAATTTCAAATTGTAGACTTATTTAGGGCTAAAAGTTATGCATGTTGCATCCTTTTCACATTCATTTATACATATTCCGTTAGCAACGCAATCGGTTTTATTATTATACAAACAGTGTGCATTGCATTTTATATTAACATCCAAATTATGGCGATAAGGATGCAGTTCGGGTGCTGCTTCGAACATAGTTTTACTAACATCTTGCTTTTGCTTTTCATCGATTTTTTTAGCTTCATCGAAAGTGGAACATTGATAATTTTTTGTAACCTTTATGCTCTCACTCTCACATGAATAACAATTGTTAAACTTACATTTTAGTTGCCTGCATTTTAAATCCATATTGTTATAAACTCCTATATTGTTATGATTTAATTTTAACCAATTTGTTATATTTAATTCAAAACAGCCATTTTATTTGCAAGTTTTCCAGTCCTATGCTAGAATTTATTTGAATAGGAGAATAAATATGAAAGTTGTGTTACTTAAAGATTTGAAAGGCAAAGGTAAGAAAGGCGACATAATTAATGTGAACGATGGATATGCAGTGAATTTTTTAGTGCCAAATGGCTATGCAGTTGTTGGAAATGCAAGCAATTTAAACGAAGCAAAACAAGCAAGCGCAGCTCTTGATTATCAAGCAAAGTTGCAAAAAGAAAACGCTGTAAAACTAGCGGAAAACTTAAAAGACGTGGATGTTACTGTAAGCATAAAATGCGGGCAAAATGGCAAAATATTTGGCAGTGTAACAAATAAAGAAGTTGCCACCGCTCTTGAAAATTTGGGCTACGAAGTGGATAAGAAAAAAATTGAATTTTTAAGCATTAAATCGCTTGGGAGTTACACTGCAAAACTAAAACTTCACCCACAAGTTTCGGTTACAATTCCAGTTACTGTGGTTGCAGAATAAAAACTAAGTCAAATAATATTTAATAAGAATTAAAAACAAATTAAATTATTTCTACAAGTGCAAAATAAAAAACGAACACAAAGCAAACACAAAATGTTTCAAGGTTACTAATCTTTAAGATGCAATCGAATATAAAAGCGGACTTAACGGTTTGCTATTTTTATTTTGCTTTATACATAAATTTCAAATTATAACGCAAAATAATTATAAAACAGTTATAAAGAGAGAAAAATATGTCTAATAAAAAAATAATATCGCATGCTTTTTTAATAACAACTTTTTTTGGAGCAATTATAGTTTTTATTCTTGCAAATAGTTTGCCTATTAATGGCACAACAACTGCGCAAATTTACGCTAATAACCAAACACTTTTTAATCCAGCAGCTTTCACTCATTATGTATGGATACCACTCGCTCTCATGCAATTAGCTTATATTTTATACGCTTTTGGTGTTTTTAAAAGAAAATGTATAAGTGAAAACGCGATAATAGTAACAAGTGCTTTTGCAAGTTTATTTTATATATTGACTGCCGGATGGGTTATTGTTTGGCAATATGAACTATTGTTTGTGGGCGTACTTTTAAATATACTTATGGGGGTTTCGCTTTTTCTACTTAACGCTCATTTACAATCTTTGAATGTTAAAGGGGTTTGCACGCTTTTAACAACAATGCCTTTTCTATCATTACTTTCATGGGTAACATTTATTACTTCGTTAAACTTTTTTATTTTGTTTGTTTCACTGGACCTTGTTCAAAATCTTGCTGTTTGGGCAATCGTGAACCTTGCAATAACCACAATCATTGCAATTATTGCGAGCGGAACATTTGCGAGCCTATTTTATATTGCTATAATGTTGTGGAGTTTTATTGGATTGTTAGTTGAGCATATAACGGTTTATAACAGCACACACCTTGATATGATTTACTCCATAATTCTTGCAATGTTCCTGTTAGTACTAACAGCAGTTTTCATAATTTACAGTTACGCAAAAATTAAAAACAACAAACTCACCAAAATGATTAAAGATAAAAAATAAATCATGTTTTAATAACAATAAAAATAAAGAAATTATTTTTATAGAGTAGTAAAAAACAAAGTCACGAAAAAAAAGTTTTTTTAAAAAAAATGCGTTAAAACACACAAAGATTAGAAAAAAATCCGCAATAATTAAGTAAAAGACACTACAATAAAGATAATAGACTTTGGCCGAGATACAAGAGCATTTTTAGATTAATATTAACTATAATCTAAACTTAAAAAAATCCGCAAGTGACAAAGTCATTCGCGGATTTTTTCCGAGCCTATTTTAGTTGGTTGAGTTTTTCAAGCATCAACTCCAAATCAACATTATGTGACTCACTTGCTTCTTCAAGGGTTTCCATAGTGCTCATAGGACACCCAAAACAATGCATTCCAAATCCCATTAAAATAGTTTTAGCTTCTTTATTAACTTTTAAAACTTCACTAATTGTCATATTTTTATTGAATTTCATATTATTCTCCAATTCTGTATTTGTAGCCACTGGCAGTAATCTACTAAAATAGTTTATCACAAAAGTATATTAATATCAATGATTTTTTCTTAATCGGATTTACCACAATGCGGACAATATTTAAACATCTCCGAGTATTCAACAGAACAATGTGAACATATTTTAGAGCCACTTATACTATATGATGAACCCATTGTTTGAGCAGTACCCTCAACGCTTTCGCTATTAGTAAGAAAAGCAGATTTTTCATTTTGATTTATAAACCCACCTTTGAGTAGTGACAACGCCTCTTTAGCAAATACGCCTTCCTTTATTTGTTTGTCTGCAATATATTTATTAACTAGTATTCGTTTGGTTTTATTAATATTAAGCGACTTCAATTGAACAAAATAAATTCTAAACCCAATTTTATCATATTCAAATTCTAATTTATCAGAAAGATAACTGGTTATCATACCTTTATCGTCCAGCACTTCCACAAACTCAAACTTCGCCTTTTCAATCAATGTATTGATTTTATTACCTATTGAAAGTCCTAGTTCGCTTTCTGCAATAGATTGATTAATATATCCATTTCCAATAAGAAGAGTTTCTATAAACTTAATCGGTTCTGTTATTTGAAGAGTACATACCCCATTTGCTTTCCCCTTTACAACACCGAATTTCTTGCTATCTTTTTTAAAAGGCATATCTGAAAAAAAAGCAAAAAACTTTATTGCTTTTGTGTAAACAAAATACAAATCAACATTAATTGTGGTTGGCTGTTTACCGCTTTTGCTAAACCTGCCCACACGCATAAATCGATATGTGCCAAGCAGTGTGCTTTCGTTAAGCGTATGTTTGCCTGCTTGCAAAAGGTCAGTAACCCTACCCTTACATACCACCACAACAACAAAATCTGCGGGAATAACTATATTTCTATTAATATGATATTTACCAAAACGCGAAGGATAAAAATACAAAAACTTACCTATAAGTTTTTCGCCACATTCTATGTTTTTGTTAAATATTTTTTTTAATCCCGCAAACATATTTTCCTTATGAGATTTTTATTATTTTAATTATACCAAACAATTATAATATTTGCAACATTTTCCGTCAAATCACGCTGTCATATAACCTAAGTAAGTTTAATAATATATAATATTATACTTATTTTAGTCTAAATAAATAAGGAGATAAAATTTGCAAGCAAGTGAAATTATATCTAAAAAAGTAGCAAGCATTTATGACGGTAAGTTTTCAGGAATAGTTGAAGATATTTTAATTAATAAGCGATCACATAGACTTATGTTTTTAAAGGTTTATAATGAACAAATTAATCAATATTTCCTTTTAAACGCTAGCAATGTTTATAGTTTTGGGAAACATTTAATTTTAATTAAAAACACATCTTATCTGCAATTAATGGAAAACTTAGATGGTATAGAAAAGCAAGGCTATAACCCCCTAAACACTCTTGTTTTAAACTTACAAGGTAAAGAAATAGGAACTGTTTGTGATATAAATTTTTCAAATAATAACTTGATTGAAAGTATTAATGTGAATGGTTATAATGAACAAATTTCAATTAAAAACTTGCTGATTATAGGCAAGGAAATATCAATTTTAAACACAACTCCGCCTAAAAAAATATTGGGATTTGCACCAAAAAAAGAGATGCCCAAAACTTTGGATTATAAGGTTAATATTATCTCGACAATAGAAAATAAAACGGCAGAACCTAAAACAGAAGAAGCTTTGAATATAAACCCAAACGACCAACCTAAACGCATAATCACGGATTATCAATTTTTAATAAACAGAAAAATCACGGATAATATATATATGGCAAACGGCGAATTACTTCTTAGGAAAAACAGTGTGATAAACTCACAAAGCATAACAAAAGCACGCTTAAACGGTAAGCTTGTTGAACTTACACAAAAAAGCAGAAAATAGATTTGCAGAAGATAGATTTAATTAATGCAAAAAGTTTTAATTATTCTTAATATTTCAAAAAATTTAGTGCATTATTTAAAAAATTCAACTCGCAAAAATTGTATATAATAAACATCAAATTAAATTATATTTCACTAATAAAAAACACGCTTTTTTAAAATTATGTAGCAAATTAATCGTATATCAAATAAAATCAAATTTAGAAAAGCTACAATAAAGTAATTCGTAATCATATTTTTAATATAACAACTCAAAAATCATTTGTAAGAAGTGTATTGAAGAATGATAATGGTTTGACAATTAGTTTAAGTGGCCTTAGTTGTTATATTAAACTTTTACTTTTTTTTAAATTCAAATTTAACAAGCAAATGACAGAAGTAAAAAAAATTGGATATTAATAATACTATTGTATTTCAAAATAATAAAGGCTCACAAAAGTGAACCCTTATTTTTTTCATTTAACTTACTTTTAAAAGTTTTATATTTTTTTATAATAATTTTTTTCTATTAAAGACTTAATCCCTTTCCGTCACCTGACTTTCTAAGAACAATTTTATTTCGTTTACGAATATCATAATACATTTCTTCTTCATTAATTGGCCGTGGAATTTTATAGTACTCCCTAGGCTTTGTAATTGTGTATACTGGTACTTTATAACTAGGTGTAAATATAGATTTTAGCGGTGATTGTTGCAATATTGAAACAATACACTCACCGGAATTAGGTTTTAATGCAGCAAGTTCGGCAGGATAAATTAATGGACGAGTGTCGATATTTATTGAGGTGGTTGTGCTTGATTGATCGTCTTTTTTGCCTTTGCTTGCTGAAACATTTTCTGTTTCCACCGTTATATTTCCGCATCGTTTACTAAACTCATCTAAAGAGTTTTGATCGTTGGACGCAATGAAAATATGGATATTGCAGTTATCTTTAATAGTTGAAGTAACATCTGAACCATACTTAATATGTAACTGTGCATACGATTGCAAAATAAGCGTAAAGTAAATTCGTCTCGAACGAGCCACAGTTATAATAGTATCAAAGTTTTCAATTTTAGGCATATTACCAAATTCATCTAATATAAAAAAAACATCTCTGGAAAGCGAACCACCTCGACGGTTTGCCACATCAACTAAAATCTTATATAGTTGAGAAATAAACATAGTTGCTATTGGATGTCGAGTTACCTTCTCATCAGGTATTTTTATAAACAATACCGATGGTTTGTCTGCGAAAGTTTCTAATTCCATCTCATTAACGCTTGTGGCGTAACAAACGCCTGCATCACTAAATATACCCATACGATCAGTTACAATTCCCATATAGTTTTTAGCAGTTTTTTCAGTGTTAGACACAACTTGATTGGCAAGTTGAACAGATAAACTTAAATCACTTCGCCCTTGAAAATACTCTGTTATACTTCTAATAGGATTGTAAGCGTCATTATCTTTTAAATTCAAAATACGACTAAGGTTAAAAAAATTATATCGATCACGAGTCATACCAAGTTCGGGATTTTCACTATCCTCTAACATTGCAAGCATGGTACCAAGTATTAAATCTTTTGCACCGCGTTCCCAGATAGGATCACTAGTGCTTTGAACGGGAGCAAGTGTGGTTGTAATATCTCTTAAATCTTCAAAAGCTTCGTTTTTAAGGCGTTGTTTAACACTTTCCATTTGAACTTTTAGCGATTCTTCGTCTGCAAAAGCCATGCCATCAAACTCGTACCATGTTCGATAATACTGTGTTGCGGTAAGAATTAACTTAGTGGTGCGAGGATCTACTTTTTCATGTACTTTAACTTCTTTTTTTAAATTTTCCGCACGCATGTTTAAGTCATACGCACGGCTCATTGGATTCCAGCAAGTGCTTTGAAAAGGTTCTTTCAAGTCAAAAACCAACACTTTATATCCTCTGTCACGCAATTTTTCACTATGCCTACTGTATAGCTCACCTTTGGGGTCGGTGATAACCATACATGGACGCGCGTGACTTTCACCTAAAATTTGAATAGTAGGATCTGCAAACTGAGTTGTTTTGCCTGAGCCTGTTGTACCAATAACTAGTGTATGAATACTCTTATACATATTTACTTCTAGTTTCTTTCCTATATATTCTGCTCTTATTGGAATTCCAATATTGTCTGAACGGCTTAATTGGTCATAAGTGTGAAACTTAAACTGACTGTCTTTTTTAAGTTTCTCAATCGATAGCCAATTAGTGTCAAAATACTTGCTTATCTTCCCCTTGGTTTTGACCTTGGCTCCGCTACTACTGCTTTTAGTAAGAGTAAACATACCTTTCCCATCGCCAATAGAAAATAGTACAAAAACAAACGCCAATAGAAAACCTAACGCAAAAAAACTAAGAAACTTATCATTTGTAAAAAGTGATATATCAAAAATAATATTATTATTAACGATAAAGCTTGCAAGTATATATGCACCAAAAGCAATAAATAATGAAAAAAGTATTAACATTAATAAAAAATGTATTACTTGCCTAAAAAATGATGGTTTGTTTTTTTCTGCCATGATTTTTTCCTTTTGAACTATTTTATAAGGATATCTTTAAACGACACTTTTAAGAATCGTTTTTATTAATTATTAGTTAATTTATATCAACTTTTGCTCCAAATAAATTTACTCATGGTTGTTGTAAACTGATTTATCGTGGATAAGAATTAAGTTTCCTCGTGTCATTTAAATTTTATAATTTGCAAGTATATAAATATATATTTTTAAATTTATAAAACTTAATATTTATGCTTTTGAAATTATAATATTAGGGGCAGTTTTAAAACTAACATACCCCTAATTATTTTATTTCTTCATTGATTCTCCTAATTTTTTAAGAAGTTCACCTTGCGATTTTTGATCTTTAGTTGCTTGTTCGATAGCTTTACTAATTTCTTCTACCGACTGCATTCTCACGCCTCCAATCGCAAATTTTTTCTCAAGGTTACTTAGTGCAGTAGCCATAGCTTTAACACTGTCGGACTTAATTGCTGTTTGTAGTTTATTTAATTCTTCTTTTATATTTGCATGTTCAAATACAGCATCAATTCTTGTTTCAAATTTACTTTCTATTTGAGTTTTAAAATCTTCAATAGTTATGCCGTTATTATCTAAATTATCAAGTACGCTTGATAGTGCAACTTGACTATCATCTGACAATGTTCCATTACTTTTTAATCCGTTCATAACTTTATACATGTCGTTAAGAGATTCTTCTTTTTGTTGTCGCGCTCTATTTACACCATCATTATCTCCTGAAGCTAACGCTTTTTGTTCTTTATCATTAGCCCGTTTATATAAATCCGCAAGGTGTTGAAGACTATCTTTAGCTATAACAACTTCTTTGTTTTGCGAATCTCTTGTTTGATGAACTTGCTGTTCATAGGACGCACTCGTAGCTTTAGCAGTAGCGATTGCATTGCTGCCTTCTACCGAATCAGCTATACTACCCATATTATTTTTAGATTTCTCTTCTTTTTTATCAGATCTTGCTTTAGTATAATCTTTCGTGATTTGTTCGGTTAACTCATTTCTAGATGCAAATTCCTTATAAACAGCGTCAGTTCCTTGAGCTGTAAACATTTTACCTGTGTAATCATTAAAAGCTTTAATAGGTGTAGCATTATTTATGTGCGCCGAAACCACATTTCTGCCTCTTGATTTTAAAGTTTCACCTTTTAAATACCTTTTTTGAAGATTAGGATTTTCACTTACTGCTGCTTGTTTTGCTTTTAATGTGTCTGCTTTAGCACCCTCATAATCCCTATCCGCAATTTTAGATGCATCTTCCGCAGCTTTGAAATCAGCCAAACTACTACTTCCGCTTCTTTCAAGATCATCTCGAATAAGTTCTTTTTCACCTTCATCTAGTTCGTTATAATTACGCCCCCATATTTGTTGTGAGGTTTTGTTAAGGTCTTGCGTTAAATTTTGTTTTGCAGTGTCCATTTTTTCTTTAGCAGCAGTTTTTTCACTTAATTTTTGACTCTGTATTGCCTCTTCCTTCTCACCGGCAGTATTATATGCGAGGTCTGCCTGCATTTTAGCAGACATTGACATTCCAGCACCTATCGCTAAAGCGCCACCAGTGGCAATAACACCACCCACTCTTCCTGCAGTTGTAGCAGCTTTTTTAATATTATCATCAACTTCTTTTTTCATTTGTGCGCCTGACGACATAGCATCTTCCGCACCAATTAATTGAGAAATCACTCCGTTGAAGTTTTTAATCATTAAGCAACCCACTAAAACAACTAACAATTGGAATATATTATTATAAAATCCAGCGGTAAAGTTCATCCACACGCTTGGTGAATTTTCTTTAAATATCTCTATTTTATTTATTACATTAACGATATCAAAAAATAAATTTAATCCCACAACAGTTCCATAAGCACTTAAAACTTGACCTATAAATTTACCACGCCACTTTGAAAGAGCGCTTCCGTTATCTATTGGAGCCATTGCTATAATTGGCGGAGATATAACAAATAATATAATGACCATATATAATCTCATAATCAAACCAAAACAAACAAAGAGCAAACTTTTAAGAGCAAACCATCCTGCTAAATACATTAAGAAATAATTTATATCATTAAGGTTATAAAAATAAAACACTGCTTTATAGTTGGTGTAATTTAAACCATCTCCTGCTTTAATTTGTGTTTTATAAAATAAACTTCCATTATCACCTATTGCTTTAGAAGTCCTTAATGAAAAAGTAGAGTCTAGCCTGCTAGCTAATGCTTCGCCCCATACATCTCCTGATACATTTACTGTATCTATATTACTAGGCAATATAGCAATTGTTTTAAATGTAAATGATGGAGGAGTAGGTTTTGACGACCGATCTTCAAATTTTACAGCAAAATTATTATAAAATGTATAGAAATTGCCAAGAAGATAAACTGGTGCTTTCGCCAGTCCGGATATTTTTGATACACTTCCTTTATCAACACGATAAGAATAGCGTTCTTCACCAACGCGTAGCTTAATTTCATAATCCCAATTATCAATCTCCATGAAATAAGGCAACTTTTGAAAGTTACCTGAACTTCCATGTCCATCTATAGCAGGACCAGCGTTAACTAATTTCGATTCGCCCGCCCTAATAGGATTTGCATCATAAGCGGAAATTTTAAATATTTGCCCGCTTATTGTTGTCCCAGCATTTGTACTTGTGGCATTATCTAAAATTCGTAAAAGTTGATTTGATAAAATAATTCCCGCAATACAACTAATAGGTACAATAAGAAACATTACTAATGATTTAAGCGCTTGACTTATTATATTTCCACGCGAGTTTTTAGCACCTTCTGAAGTATATTCAATTCTTATAAATTGAATAATCGTAAAAAGAAATAAAAGAAGCATTCCAACAATTATCAATGAAGCAAAAGCATCCACTACTTGCTTACTTTTAAAAATGTCTAATAAAATGTCGCCTTCAGTTGTGTTAGCTCCTGTTTTAGCTGATAACCCTGCCAGTCTTCTAAAAACATCTTGAACAAAATCTAAAAGCATTAAAAGGACAGTGCCAATTTTATATAACATCTGCATAAATGAATTTATAAAATCAGCAAACCACATTAAAATCGTAGGTGCTATATATTCTATTCCAAAAGCTGCCAATCTTGACATCATAGATTATGTATATCCCCCTTATTTTTAATCAAATGTAAATATATGATAAGGTTTTGTTTGTATAAAATTTCTTTTAAACCAATAAATCAAAGAAACACGCTTATTTTAACACTTTGCATTCTTCATGATTTTAACTTAGTATGTTATATTTTACAAAAAATTATAAAAAAACACAAATGAAATTGTGCTATATTTAAATTATTTAAGGTTTAGGTAAAATTCTCTATAATTGATTTTAATTCAATAAAGGCGATTGTCGCTTAAATTCCTAACACAAATCAATTAATCCACTAACTTGAATTAATTATTTTAATAACTTTTATTGATGTTTTAAATTTAAACATTTTATTTCTTTTTATTTATAATTTAATCTCTAAATAACCCATTTATGTAAAAGAATAAAGTTGTATATTATATAAACTAAATATATAAACTAAAACAATGTTGTTTTTTATTTTGTTACAGACGACAATTTATGATAAAATAATTCATAAGAAAAATGAGAAATGGGAGAATAAATCTTATGCAATTGAAATACAAAATCAAACACATTTCAAGAGCAGTTGCTTTTGTTTTAATAGCTGTGCTTTTTACTTTCGGTATAGGAAATTTATCAAAACAACAGGAAGTTTATGCTCTTGTTGACGGAATAGATTTTGTTATTGCTAAAACAAGTCTTCGACAAGCAAATGCCCGCCTTAATGAAGAAGGCGGATATTTATATGCATATGAAAGTTCATATAATCAAACTTGGCAAGAAAATGCACTAGGCGAATATGTTTATAATGCTGAAAATGACACTTATTATTTTATTAAAGATTTTTCTTTATGTGATGGTATGGGAAATTTAGGAGGGAAAACTCATATAAAAGTTGTAATAAGTGCAGAAACCACTTACATAATTCCTCTTGCAAATAATCGCTATACCAAAGCGTATAATCATGGATACAATTACACTCTTTTTCCCGATTATGTGAAAAATAATACAGACGGAAACTATATTCTTTATAACAATCAATATTATAAACTTGTTTTTTACAGTGATATTAATATTTTTCAAGATGATAAAATCACACCAGCCAACACTTGGGATGAGGCAAGATATTTGGTTTTAAATGAGAATAACGATATTGTAATCACAGGCAGTACTGACCGATACTCTTTTGAAAATGGAAAATTTGTCATTAACAACACAGCAGGCAGATATATTTACCACGATGCTTCTAATAGTGGAGTTGGCGAGTTTTATGAAATTATTTTAAAAAGCCATGTGAATGTTTTGGACGAATTTAACGAACCTGCCCAAGGTCTGGGGCGTATAGATTGCTGGAATAACGCTAACTTCGTCAGTCACCCTGAAGGTGATATTTTAGTTGAGAAAAATCAGTCCAGTCCTCTTCACACCATGAGATATTCAGCAAAGCCCAGTGAAGAATTTGTTGTAGACGGAAACGGAAAATATATAAATCAAAGTGGAACATACTTTGAAATTATTGAAGGAACGAACGGAAACTGCTTTAAATATTTAGGTGGTAATTTTTCGCCCGTATCTGAATATCTTAACAGTACACATATTAGAGTTAACTTCAACGGCAACTTAAAGTATTTAGAAGTATATCCATCCACACAAACTAGATATAAAAAAGTTTATAATACTTATTTCTATGATATCTTTAAAGCACAATCTACCACCGATGGCATTCCCACTGCTATGACTGCATTTAGATTTAATGACTCAAGCTACCGCATTAAATCTGCAGATAGCAAAAGCGTTTATATTCCAACATATTTCACAGCAAACGAACTTGATAAGTTATATTATAAAACTAAAGAAAAAACAAATTTAGAAATCAATGGCGAATATTACAAGCCTGTTTTTGATGAAGTTATCGTAAACACGGCAGACCGTTCTAAAAGCATTCCAACCACTCCTTTTATAACACTAAATAATTACAAGGCAAAAACAAATCTAGAAAATAATTTATCCGTAACGGAGAATGTTGAAAATTTATATTTAAGTTTTGGCGATATTTATTTGCCAAACAGGAATGAGTTTAATAAGTATATAACAAACTTAACTGTTTCTGCCACACTAACAAATAAATATACAAATTCCACCACTGGTTTACCAATTGTACTAAACCCAGTTGTGCGTCAGCAATCAATTTTACTTCCCGATAACGAAATTAGAAATGAGTTTTGGTATCAATATTTAGATGTAACAAATCTTGAATATTACATAACGGGAGATACTGGCGGAAAAACTGCTCCTGTTATTAATCCTGAAGGATTATATACCTTCACATTCAATGGATTTTACCGACTAGGAAGTATCTATCAATCTTTTATGTATACTTATTCTTTCTATCTTTCTAACACAGAACAAGCGGTGGAATATCCTTTGTTTAATGAAAATGTATTAGAAAGCGTACAACAAGAGAGACTAACCAACTTACAATATCCCACCTTTTATTATAACTTCCAAACTCTTGAACCACCCATTTATACTTTTGATGCTTCAAAATACAACACTTCAATAACAAAAACAATAAACCAAACAACTAACACTATTACTACTCAATTCAAAACAATTAGAAGAAACTATCAGGCAGTGATTCCTGTTCCAAACTTAATTGCAAATGAAATAGGAATCATCACATACTCTTTAAACAACACGCCTTATGAACGAGTTAAAATATCCGCGGAAGCAAGAGAATATGATATTTCTAATCCGCTGGATAAAACCAGTATACTCGACTTTGCGGGTGTGCAAAAATCGGGATTAGAAGATTTGATTTTTGTGGACGGAGATAATGTGAAAATGTTTGTGTATACCTATATTTATAGAAAAGCAAACATTAGTAGCACGAATTACTTAGCAAACGATTATGGTGAGTTTTACCAAAAACTAACAACAGTGGTTTTTATAAATCAAGATGACTTAACTTCTACAACCACAATAATCAACTATAAATCTAATGATGTTAATAGCACGCAAGACTTTAGTTTCTTTAGCGCAAACGATATTATTGAAAAAGAAAGAATTATAGAAAGTATAACTCTCACTGAAAGTACAGAAAATAATATAAAAACAATCACTACTAATTCCACTTATGAATATTATCTGGGTTTGGAAAAAAATAATCCTTTTGATGGCCAACCTAACACAGCATATAATTCTAAAGAAGAAAATGTATTTAACTTTAAAACAACAAGGGTGAATGGTATTGATTTAGTGGTGGATAGCAAAATAATTTCTTCTACTAATACTTTATCTAATCAAGTGAACTTTAAAGATTATAGAAGTGTTGAAAACAATTACTTCGATCAAAACGGCAAATCTCAATTTTATTTTAACGCAGATATTATTTTAGAAGATTTAGGTGTTTATAATATCATTAATAAATACAACTTGTCCACTTCATTTAAAAATGCCACTAGCGATAACGATTTTTCTGGAATTCAAGACTATGCTATAAACACATATGCTTATGTTTATAACTTAAGAAAAGATTTTAAAAAAGAGGGAATAGAAGAAACTTATCCTTATCAAAAAAATGGTTACACCTTACATGTTTTCGGTGTAAAATCATATTTTAAGAAAAATGGCAAAACTGAATTTAAAAATGCAAGTGAAAATATATATTCAAATGTAACCCATGAAGTTATGAAAAGCAATCCTTCCTTTAATGAAAATTCTGTTGGCATAACACTGGAGAATGTATCTGGCAGAAATTATCCAATTTCTAATATTCCAGTAACAAACATGCCACCTGTGTCTTTTGATTACCTTTGTTCTTATGCCTTCCAACCTGATAAAGTATTACCAGAATCAAAAATATATCAATATAACTTTGTGTATGACAATCTTGGCAACCCATATATAGTGGGCGCTCCAAAAACTTCCCACTTTATTAAAGACGATTTTCTTTCTTCTAATGGTTATTATGAAATAATACTTAAATATAAATATACTGCTTACAATCAGGTTAATGAAGAAAAATATTTTTATCAAGTTTTTGCGTTTATTATAGATAACTCCTCGCCTTCTGTGAAATTTGAAAAATTAGTAACTATGCAAGACGAGAATAACAATGACTATAATATTTGGTCAACACTTAACAAGGCAGGATTTACCAACAGTGATGTTCGAATCACTTGGAATAAAACGACCTATTTCCAATACGATGTTCAACCAAACATTCAAAAAAGTAATTTTAGCGGTATTGTTGTGGGCGTGCATGGAAGTAGTGTATATAACGGCGCCGCTGCTCCATCAAATTCGTTTAATACTCATGATATATCCTACAATTATAATGACGAAACAAAATATATTCTGGCAAGCAGTGGTGCAAAAATAACTTATAAAAAGTTTGTTAATAGCCATGTGTATGAAGTTCCCGAGCTCACCTTAAAAGTTTATGAGAACGAAAGTAAGGGAAATATTATAAATTCTATTTCTAATCTATATCCTTCTAGTTTTAGAAACTCTAATCTAGTGAATGAAATAGAAGATTATATTACCACTGGCTATTACTTGGAATACTCAGTTGATAAGTATATTATGCAAATGATTATCCCAAAAACAAATGTGGATGGTCCGGTAGACTATTGGGGTAGCGGAAACTATTCAATTAGATTAAATTACGGTAGTGATGGAAAGTCTTACTTAACACAAGGCTTTTCTATTGACGCTCTAGATATTAACGGCATTAAAATTGCACCAGTTGATATTAATGCTATAACAAAAGTTTTAAGCGCTAAATCTTTCGTACAAGAACGATTAATTGCAGAACCTTTCACATTTATGTATAACAGAAAAGGCAGTGGTGCAGGTATTACAACCACCTACACCGCAATTCCTTTTTCTTCAATTTCAAATATTGATTTAATTAATTTAAACAATAACTTAACAGGAGTGTTAGCTAGCCATTTTGTTAACGGCACAAGTCCAAGCGTTCAGATAAGCAACTCATATCCTTATGATTATTCTTTCTATAATGCTGGCGATACTGTTTATCTTAGCAATATATTCACTCCATCAACAAGCATGTTATATATATTTAACTTAAAAGATAGTGCAGGAAACACAGCTGAATTTTATGTTTTTTACGACAAAAGTAATCCTAATTTCTTTGTGGATTTAGAAAATGAAAATAATTATTTGCAAAATTATAATGTTATCACTGGTCTTGCAACTGTTTCATGGGGAAACTATAAAGCTATTGAAGTTGTGGGCGAAATTGATAACGAGTTTGTGTTTGGCGATAAAATAGACCATAATTCATCTAAATTAAGCAACTTACTCAAAAACATGTACTTGCAACCTGCTAATTATTCCAATTCCATTATTGTTCCTGTTTGGGAACTTACGAGTGGACAATTAATTCAAGCTGAGGTTCGTACAGAAAATATAGGAGGCTACAATAAAGGTAGTTTAATTTACTACACTGATGGTGTGAATGCTTATATTGATGAGGGCTTTACAAAGCAAATAAACAAGCAAGGCGGTAATTTAGTTATTAAATATTATGTGTTAATGCCGATAGACAATGTTAATTTTGAATACTATAACACCAACGGCAGTAATAATGATATGAAATCTTTTAATTACTCACGCACCACATCATCTCCAATTTCTAAAAACAGCACAGTGCTGGCTCCAACGATTGCAACGCTTGCGATTAATGCAGGTGTTTCGGAAAGTGAGATTAGAAACGACACTAGCCATTTATATGGTTTTTATGGCGAAAACAAATATATTTATACCATAACAGATATAATGGGCAATGAAAGTGGAAACACGCTATGGATGAACTTGGATTTATCACTGGCTTTTGCTTACGGAAATTTTATAAACACTAACAACACTCTTTCTCGAACTATGGCAATCCCTAACCTAGAACAGTTAACACCTTTTAACTCTTATTCAACAAGTCAATTATATTTCTCTTATTTGCAAGAACCTTTCTCCCCTCAAACAAAAGTGGATTATAAATTTTATAATTTTGATTTTGAATTTTTTTCAGATTATATTGTTTCTAATTTAGCATATAACGATAGTATTTTCACTTTAACATTTGTTAAAAAAGACGATGCTAGCAAAACAAAAATTATTACCATTAATAGAAAGAGTTTAGGAAATATAAACGATGATGGCGATGATGTTTTAGAATCATTACCAATGTTCCCGTTTAGTTTAATACCTTCAGCAGAAACTGCGAGTTGGAAAGGCATAGAAAAGAATAATTATCTTAATACTAGCGATCCGTACCGTGTTTATTCAACAATAATAAATCCAACTTTTGAACAAAACGAAAGTGGTACAGAAACTTATGTGAAAAGCGCACCTGGCCTTTATGTTTTTAGACGAACATATACCGATTATATTAATAGTACAAACGGACGCGTGTTATCTTCTATTAGCGACCTTGAAAACCAAACTGCTTACAAATTTTATGTTTATATTGTTGACAGAAACGGTATTATAAATTTAACAAGTTTATATGGCGATGCTCTTGATTTAGAAAACCTTAATATGTTGCTGGGCGCTGGTATTAATGAAGAAAGTTATGGCACTACTATTTCAGAACAAATGATTTTCAATAGAGCAATATCTAACCTTGCCAATACTAATGCTAGTTACAGTAGTATGACCGTAAACAACCTACTGCTAACAAATAAAATGATTGTTCAACTTAATTTATCTATGGATAAATATAATCAACCGAAATTTTATCGTAATTTCCTAGATAATAATGAAGACATATTTACTTTTCAAAATATAAATACACTTATGCAAGCATTACCACCAGAATTATATTCTACTAGTCCAGACCCAAGCCAAACGCAAAAAGATGCAGTAACTTACTTTTACAAAATGTTACAAAATTTTATGTTTGGGATAAGTAATGATGTATCTAACCAAGAAGGCTTTAATGCAAGCAAGTATTATAATCAGCAATTTTTAATAAGACTAGAATTGAAATTTGGCAACTCCTATACCATTATTGGAAACAAAGAAGGTTCTCATAATATTATTAATCCAAATAAAGATAACAGTAGTCAATTCCTATTACACTCTTTAAATTCTCGCCCACAAAAGACTTCCGCCACCCATCGGGAACAGTTAAATGATGGAATATTATTAAATATCAACAACAAAAATTATGATAATTATTGCTACGGCGTAAATATAACAGATAGTTCAGGCATAACAGAAGGCTCAAATAAATCGCTTTGGAATAAGTTTGCAAATTCAATACAATTTAATTTTGGAATTAATGCGAACTTTCCATCGGGCTCCTTCTTTGGAAAATATAAATCTTCTTCTTATGCTTCCGATAGTGCTAATTCTTTCGAGGAATATGCTAACATATTATTTGATTTAGATATTACTCCGGATAAACTAGAAAACACACTGGAAGATCTCAACACTGGCAGTATTGGTTCATTTGTTGAATTGTATGACACCAACAACGACTCATTAATTTTTGTGTTTGATAAAACAACCAATCAATATTTTGCAGAGATTAATCCATATAACATCTCTATCACTCGCACTCTGCCTAATGGTACAATTTCTAATATTTTTAATTTAACACAAAACACTAATGGTAGTTTATCATTTAATACTGCAAACTCCCCTAATTCTAGTTCGAGAATGGCAAATGCGTTTATTAATAATTCTTCAGCAGTTGATAACGATCCTCTTGCAACCAGTTGGGCGGTGGTTATATTTGATGCAAAAAGTCAATTATATGAGAGTATGAGACTAAGTCAACATGATTTAAACGCCTCGTACACAGTTAGTATAAACTTTAAAGGCTTACCAACAGATTATATTGATATTGAATCAAAACAATATTACACTGCAAAATATTCCATTACTATTGATAGAGTTAAACCACTTTACAATTTGATTCAATTAATGGAACAAGATAAATATATAGTAAAACAGTCTTACAATTATCCTGCAGGTCATCTAAATATAAAAGACTACTACAATGAAGTGTTAGCAAACAATCCTAGTGAACTATATATTCAAAATGAACTTAAAAATATTTATAATTATTATGCGAATTTTTATTTGATTACTGATGAAGCAGGCAACCCGGTTAAATTTGATAACAAAACAAATGCTTCTTTAATTCATAATTATTTCTTTGCTGTTGATGAAAACTTTACTTTTAGAAAACTTCAACCAAATAATAACACATCTAGGTCTAACTTCGACACTTTTGATAGAATCTATTTCCGCAAGATTGACATTGATGAAATTTCAAATTACAAGTTTTCCTTAACACGAGATGATTATGACTTTGCCACGGAAGGTCATCCTTTGTTTAATGCTGAAAGTGTACAACAAATCACTTCAAACATTCGTGAGGGTTCATATTATTATTTTGACTTTATAAAACCTAATAATCCTTTCTTCACACCTAATGATTTATCTCTAACGCCGGGTGGTTACTATGAAATAATTGAAAGAGATGAAGCCGGAAACTTTAGAGTATATGCAATTTATTATGCAGAAGAAACGCCTTATAATTATTCGTATTCCAGAGCAATAGGCTCAACTTCTAATCAATCAACTTCTGGACAATTATCTTCAATAAAACCCACAGTAGACATTTATGGAAACAACTTACTTTTAACTTGCAATGCATTAACAACAAAAGACTTATTTTTAAGTGCTAATATAGAATATTCTTATAATATTAACTCTACTAATGTTAAGTCTGGTACTCCAATTAGAATTGTGCTGGACCCTATCAGCAAAAAGTTAAATATAAATTTAAACGGCAATGCAGTTCAATTATCCACACTAAATATTGATTTATCCGAACATACTCTTGCACAGTACACACAAGTCTTCTTAGATGCAATAAAGTCAGTTTACACAGCAATAACAACAAATAATGAAAATATAAACGATTTTGTTATATCTATAACCTTCTTTAATAGAACAGGCGGAAACTATAAAATTAATTATTATGTGCCGGGACAAGAAGTTAAGTATATAAGAACCGGAAACGAAATATCCATTCCTGCGGATAGTGAGTATATTGCAACAAGAATCATGCGATTTGAAGTTTATCAATACAGACTTGGCGCATGGCAAACAGAAACGCTAGACTTTAATAGAAAAGCTATTGTGAACGGCAACGGTACTTATTCACTTGGCGGAAGCAAATATGTTTTTAGAAACGGTACTTTTAGATTTGTGTTAACTGACAATTTCGGCAGAACATCCACTTACTATGAATCCTTTGACACTGCTGGAACTATCAGTCAACGACTTGATTATAGTGGAGATACTAAACAACTAAACAACATAACTTATACCGGAAAACCTGTTGTGATGGTATATAACCCGGCACGATACACCGCTGTTGTATATTCAAAGATTGAAAACCAAGATTGGGTACTTTTAACAGACATAACTAGCGAATATAAAGGTATGATAGACGGAAAAACTATTTTCACTATCAATAGCAGAGATACAATAGAAAATGGGTCAACCACTTCAAGACTAACACTTACTGTGGAGCATGGCTATCATGTGGAATTTAGAATACTCATATTAAATATTGAAGATTTATCCAAAGACTATACAGAAGAATATTTCAATGAGTTTAAAGATTTAATTGAGCATTACGAATATAAATTTGTTATCTATACTAAATTGCCGACCGTGCAACTTAGAAACTTAAACGGTGTACTTATCTCTCATAATAATGGACAATCGTATATTGAAGATATAATCGTGATTTGGAACGAAAAATACACCGATGGGAAAACTTTTGATTTCAATGCAAAAATCGAACTAAAACATATACAAGATGGG
This sequence comes from uncultured Clostridia bacterium, assembly GCA_937874195.1. Taxonomy (GTDB): domain Bacteria; phylum Bacillota; class Clostridia; order Christensenellales; family UBA1242; genus UBA11490. The sequence continues at coordinate 64,890 of CALNBM010000015.1, forward strand.
AAAGTTCACACTCAAACCATTCCAAATAACTATCAAATTTCTCCTGGCGGAAACTATATTTTAACTATAACTAATGATTTAGGCTACACCTTTGGTAGTATTAACTTTTCAAAAGTGGAAGCCGACACTGCATTTTTATATAAAATTTTCTCAAGACAGATTATAAATGGACAGCAATTAGAACTTATGGAAAGTAAATATTCTTATATGAGTAGTCAATTAGATGGAGTGCAACCGGGTAAAGTTATTTATAATTATTATGCTTTATCTAATTTTAATAATTATATTTATTCAACTAATTCACCTAACACCACCAAAGACCATATCTTTATAATTCCTAACACAAATCATTCTATATCCGCCGCTCTTATTAAACTCCCAAACGCAGAACATACTAACCCGTTTGCAATATATGAGATATATAGCGGAAGCGGAACTAACAAATATATTATGAGATATGTTAAAATTAATTTTGTTCCAAAATCTACTAGCAATTTTTCTAACATGGAAGTTAGATCTAATGATATAACAGACGGTATAAATTCTTACACTAAAATAAACTTGGTTTCACATATCGTAAAAACTTCATTTGATGAAATTGTATTAACCTTTAATCTAAAAGATGAAAGTGATAAATTAATAGGTTATAATAAAGCTAAAGGAAATGAAATATATGTAACTCACTGGTATAATGGCTTGGAAGTGGAAAAAATCGCTATTTCAAAATTACCTGCAAATTTACCTAATTTAAACGGCTTCTCATTAGCTTTAAAAGAAAGCGGATATCATAAAATTGCAATAACTGATTTGGCCGGCAATATTTCAAATTTTATGGGTGTTCCATATTTGAACATTTATATTATTAATTCAATTATCTATCAAATAAATAACGATGCGCCTATTATGAACCAGGTATTTAATTCAACTGTCAACCTAGAAGTAATAACAAGATTAGAAACCACCATGCTTTATGATAATAATGATTATTCAATCATTGTATATAGAAACGGAGAAGAATACAACCCACAAAGCTATGTAGGTATAAATCACAAATATTCATTCACAGAATCTGGTTACTATGAAGTGAAATTCAGTGCGTACGTGTCTATAAGCGGTGGTTTAAGAGAGGAAATTTCTAATACTTATACTTTTAGAATTGTAAATCCCAGAACAACTGTAAGCACATTTAGCGTATCTAGTGCTAACAACTTTAAGTTAATATCGCTTAGCAAAAAAGTGGATATGAGCGAAACTGCAAGTTATGTAAGCTTACCAATTACTTCCAACAACGAGCTTTGGATATCTGCGGAAGACCCTAAAATGGGCGCAGGTTATTACAGGGTAGTTATGGAAGCCTATATTTCAAGCATAAAACAAACGCGTCAATTCGCATTTGAAGTGTGGATAAGTTCCACATATCCAACCATAACAGCCAATATTCCTTTTGGCACAGAAACAACAAATGTTATCGTTCTTAGTTTTAATCCTTTTACCATTTTTCAAACTATTGGCGAGGGCAGAGTTGTTATAAACGGTGAAGTAATTAACAATATTAATGCTGAAAGTCAAAATGAAGTTATGACAATTAGTCTTTATATTAAAAATGAATACTGGGTGGAAATATTAACTGACGAAGGGAAAGTTGTTGCGTCATATAAACTAATTAAAAACGACCCATTAAATACCAACGCAAAAATTGCTATTATTATTAGTTCAGTTGCAGTAGTTTCACTTGCAGTTGTATTCTTCGTGCTAAGACGCAAAAGACGATTTAGATAGTTAAATTCAAATATTTATAATTTTATTATTATTTATTTAATAAATTTGCAAATAAAAACAAGAAACTATTACTTATTGTACTTTAATAAAATTACTTGGTTTTCTATTTAAACTTAATACACATAAAAAGTATTTTTTATCTTAATAAAATCTAAAATTGTAAAAAAAATATCTCTGCCAGTTATTAGGTGGAGATATTTTATTCTCATGAATCAAACAATTCTGGAATGTTTATTTTGTTTTTTATTTAAAACAATGTTGCTAAAATATTATATTATTTGCCTGGCAGAAACTTAAAAAAAAATACTGCTACTATACCTATCGCCTATCTACATGTTTTTTATACCAAAAACCTTTTGTTCAGAATTTATATTTTTTACTTTTTTACGAATACGGTGTTTTATATTTTGCATTTAATATAAGTTAATAATTCTTTTAAATTCGCTTTGCAAATTAATATACGATAATAAACTTTAAAAATCAATTTTTATTTTATTATCTATATTTGCTAACACATCATATTTTATAACTTCCATATATATCTCTGGCATATCAAAGTTATCAATTATAAACATTGTAATACTTGCGCCATTTTCAGTATTCCTAGCAAGAGCTATAATATCTCTCACTTTTGTAATCGTTTGAAGAAGAACTATGTGGGAAGTGTTTTTATTATAAAATAAGTTTAAATCACGCATGTATTTCCAAAAGCTTGAGAATACTACCACACAATTTTTACCTTGTTCAACATTGCGTTTCACATGTTCGAAAAACACATCAACTTTTAATATTTTTTCTTTCTCTTTTTCATTGAAAAGAATCTTTGTTTCAATATTCTCATACAAATTTTTATTTCTATTTCCATCAAAATTTAAATAAAGAACATTAAAATCAGTGTTTTTGAAATTATTTATTACCTCACCTGCAATGTCATGCACGAAAGATGCATCAGGAGTTTCAATAAAATATTTTTCACCTGTTTTTAAATGTAATCCCGAAAGTTTCTGGCTATTGTTTTCAATTTTTTTACTACTCTTTACTATCTTTAAATTATCGAAATGTAATCTATCTTCGCCTAGTTTAAAGTTATCTACTTTTATAATATTTATAGCAATATATATTTTTTCATTAGCTGGGTCGGGATTTGCCAAAACTGTAATTTTATCACCAATCTTAAGTTTATGATGCTTTATCAAAGCTAAACTTACAACAACTCGCAATTTGTTTCCTGCAGAAAAAAATCCATAATTCTCATTAATGTATAAATACCCTTTTAGCTCTTCTGTCTGTTCATTTTCTTTAGTAGAAGCAAAATAACTTGAAGGATAATTAAGCGTAAAAGTTCCATCTTTTTTATTTTCTATTTCAAAAGTAGCATAATTGTCAGTTGTATTAAGATTCAAACTTTTTGGTGGCCTGCCCACTTTGCGTTTATTAAAACTCGGCTCGATTTCACGATTGCTAATTTTTAAAATTTGTTCTATTAGCTTTTGTTTTGTTAAAAGTGTTGGCGATTTAACACCGATATTTCGTGCAATCTCTCTAATCTTATGAACAGAACTGCGTGTTAATTCATCATATTCGATTTGCATATAAACCCTTTTAATTTTAAAGTAAAAGTAGTATACCATATGGTATTAAATTATGCAAGCAACAAATTTGTTTATTTTTCGACAATAATTTTTTAGAAAATAAAACCGATATTGCATTTATATTTTTTTTAAAAAAACAAATATGCCAAATTCATAAATTTCTTTGTTTAAAGCAAATAATGTGATATTATTATTAAATATTTTAGTTTAAAAAAGCAGGTTTTTAATGAAAATTCTTGAAAAAATTTTAGTACTTATTTTTGGAACGCATTCAGATATAGCCACAATTATAATATCAATGTTTCCTATTATAGAACTAAAAGGCGCTATTCCTATTGGCATGAGCGCCGATCTTTGGGGAGTGCATTCCCTTAGTGGCGAAAAGGCATTTATATTAAGCTTAATTGGTAGCAGTATAGTTGTGCCTATGATTGCGCTTACTTTCACACCATTATTAAAATGGTTTTCATCTACTAAATTTTTTAAAAATACAGCAACAGTCATAAATGAAAAGGTAAATAAACATTCTAATAAAATAGAAGCTCAATCGTTATCTTCTAATAAAAAACCAAGAACCTGGTTACGCTGTTTACTACTATTTTTATTTGTTGCAGTTCCGCTTCCCCTAACAGGCGTTTGGACTGGCACTTGCGTAGGCGTGGTAATGGGACTAAAACTTTGGCAAATACTGCTTTTTGTTATTACTGGAAATATTATTGCAGGGCTAATTATTTATTTTGTGCTAGCAATATTCCCTGCCATAACTACCATCCTTGCGCTAATATTTTTAGCTATTGCAATAATAGTTATGGCATATCTATTTTATAAAATCTTTTTGCAACGCAAAAAAAACAGTGAGTGAGTGAATGAGTGAGTGAGTGAGTGAGTGAGTGAGTGAGTGAGTGGATAACCCCGCACACAATATAATAATATTAGTTTATGTTTATTTTTAATTTATGTAATTAGTTATTTTATCGCATCTTTTTTCAAAATTTTCATCATATATAAGTTAAATTTCATACTCAACTTTTTTTAAATTTCCCATTTGTGCGTTATCCATGGATGTCGCAATATAAAACATGATGCAATTGCTAAGATTTATCATATTTTTGTTTTAGCTAAAACTTTATTATATGTATTTTCAATTTCTATTAATGTTTCCCAAATCTCAGATAAAGCAACTTGATTATTAATAATAGCAAAATTATATGTTTGCTTTATAGAATCATCAAGTTCTTTTTTTAACAAATTAAAAGCATCGTCGTCTATGCGAAATTTTAAAAATGTGGATTCATATTTTGACTTTAGCGTAAGCGTTGCTTTAGAATATGCATAAAGTGCATCCATTTGTTTGTTAATACCTTCTAGCACTAATATCTTACATAAAAACAGTAGTCTATATAGTTTTACATATTCATTTATGAGTTTAAGCTTAAATTTATTTTTCAAATTAATATCCCTCTAGCCAGCAAGTTCTATTAATATAATATATGCTAAAACAGAAAATTAACTCACATTAAATTATTCCAACTTTATTTTATTTAAATGACTTGACAATAAATCTTTTAAGTATTAAACTCAAAACAATGTTTTTAAAAGGAATTTATTTTAAGTGAAAAGAGGAATATACCAACTTTTTTTTAAAAGATGTTTTGATATTATTTTATCACTAGTTGCAATAATTTTATTGTCACCTGTTTTTTTAATCGTTTATCTGCTTTCTGCCGTTCTGTTAAAAGGTAATCCAATTTTTAAACAATATAGACCGGGTAAAGGTGGCAAAATATTTGCTCTTTATAAATTTAGAAGTATGACAAATAAAAAAGACAAGTCGGGCAATCTCTTACCGGACAAGGATAGAATAACCACTTGGGGAAAAATACTCAGAAAAACCAGTTTGGACGAACTCCCTCAATTATTTAATATATTAAAAGGCAACATGAGCATTGTTGGTCCAAGACCAAGGCTTGTTTCTGACATGATTTTTTATGATAAAGAAGTGTTACAAGCATATAATGTTAGGCCGGGGATAACTGGTCCAGCACAAGTATATGACAGAAACAGTGAAAACTCTTGGAATAGCGTTTTTGACCGTGACTTGCACTATTCTCAAAACATAACCTTTTGGAATGACACCAAACTTTTTTTTAAAACATTTTTAGCAGTGTTAAAAGGTGGATCTTCAAACGGCGCAAATAACAACGATAGTAAACAAAGTAAACGCGAATATTATTATCCCGACCACCTACTAAAATCAAATCAAATAACAAAAGAGCAATATGACGCGGGGTTAGATATTGCAAACGAAATTATTGAAAATAAAAGAACAATTGTTTACACAAAAGAATTGCATAAAGATTAAAATGAAATTTTATGACACAGAGGGTACTAATGAATAGTAATCAGAAAGTAATGGTAATAGCAACGACCGATAACATGATATGGCAATTTTTATTACCACATATAAAACATTTGCAAGATGCTGGACATACTGTGGAATGCGTATGTGCAAAAACTGGTTTCTGGTTTGATGAATTACAATCAAAATATGGTTTAATAGTCCATGAAATTAATTTTAACCGAAATCCAATAAGCATAAAAAACTTTAAAGGGTATAAGAAACTAATTAAATTGCAAAAGCACAAGCAGTATGATTTAATATATTGTCAACAACCTGTTGGAGGACTAATGGGAAGACTTATTGCAAGAAAATTCAAACTTCCTTGCATCTATACTGCACATGGTTTTCATTTTTACAAAGGCTGTTCGTTTGCAAGCAAAATAATATATAAAAGCATTGAAAAGTTTTTAGCGAGATTTACAACTGTGTTAGTAACAATGAATGAAGAAGATTATAATGCGAGTTTAGACTGGAAAGCTAAAAAAAAGTATAAAATCAATGGCATAGGCATTGATTTAAGCAAATATACACCAAATGTAAACTTAGACAAAAATGCATTTAAAAAAGAATTAGATTTGGGAGAGAACGATTTTTTAGTAACTTCTATCGGCGAATTAAATAAAAACAAAAATACTTTTAGATTACTTGAAGTTATAAAATCAATCGACAATCCTAAAATCAAATATATAATTTGCGGACAAGGTCCACTAAAAAGAGAATATGAGGAATATATCACTGCTCACAAACTTGAAGACAGGGTGAAAATGCTTGGATTTAGAACAGATATTCAAAGCATTTTGAGTGTTAGTGATATTTATATTATGCCTTCATATAGAGAAGGACTATCCAGGTCTATGATGGAAGCAATGTGTCAGGGATTGCCAGTAGTTGCATCAAATATTAGAGGTAATATTGATTTAATAGGCAATAATGAAGGTGGTATACTTTGCTCAGTAGACAATAATGAAGAATATAAAAAAGCAATTATTTCACTTTTTGAAAATGAAAATTTGAGAAAAGAAATTGCTAAAAGGAATAAAAAATTTATTAAAAATTACGATCTCCAAGTGGTTTTAAAGCAACTTGAAGATGCTTATAAGGGGCTTTAAGTGCTAGCATATATTATACTGATTTTACTAATATGTTTTGATTTTCTTATTGAAAAATATTTTTTTAATTCAGAAGCAGACAAAAAAAAAGGAAATTCAAAAATTTATCTTTTAATAAAAAAATTAATTGAATTTAGAATTATAACTATTTCTGCATTAGTTTTTTTATCAACTTTTAAAGCATTAAGCGTTGGCTATGATACTAATAATTATTATGAATATTATAGTAATTTTTTAAACGGAGAAGCAAATAATATAACACATTTCGAATTGGGTTTTAAGTGGCTAAACACTATATTTGCCTGGTTTAAACTTGACTTTAGGGTTTTACTATTTGTTGTGTCTCTTTTCGTATCAATCACTTTTGTTACATTGATAAGAAAAATATCAATTAACAAATTCTTATCAATTTTTTTATATATTGCTTTAGGTATATTTGCACAAAGTTTAAGTGCAATAAGGCAAATAATTGCCATAACTATTATTTGCTATGTGATTATTGCTTTACAAAAAATTATGAATTGTCCTTCCAATGATAAGTTAAAATATAGAAATAATTTAATAAAGAACATATCAATAAGCGTATTTTTAATTTTAATTGCATCTCTCTTTCATAAAAGTGCGATTGTGTGTTTAATTCTTATTCCGTTTTCACTCATAAAACCAAAACCTAGCATTATTATCTTCTCTTTTTTGTCATGCATACTTTTAGGAATTTTCCTTCCTACTATTTTAATGATTATCGAAAAAACTATTTCACTAGATTATTACTCAAAATATTATATTGAATCTTTTGTAAATTATGTACAAGCGTCAGATTTATTAAACAATCTATATTCAATAGGTTTAGTTGCAATTTTTATCTTTTTATATATATTAAGAAATAAGGTCTTAGTTTTCGAAAATAATAAGGAAGAAAGATTATACGATTTCGCTTTATTTACATTTATGATAGTTCCTCTAATTAGAATAATAGGATTTTTATCAAATACTCAAGCACTACTTAATAGACTTTCCATGTACTTTTTTCCAATTTTGATTTTACTTATTCCATTATTCCTTAAATCATTTAAGGTGAATAAAAAATTATCTGTTTTAACAACAATGGCTATTTATTTAGGCGCTGGACTTTATATGTATTATCTATATGCTATCAAGTTTTCATGCGGTGTTGTACCTTATATAATTAATTTTTATTAAAAAAGTGAAGTAAAATGCAAAATCACACAACAAAAAAAGCAAATTTAAAACTTAATATCATAATGGGAATACTAAATGCAGTAATTAATACTATTGTACCAATCTTATCCTTTATTTATGTAACCAGAAAACTAAGCGTTGATGGCTTTGGCATCAATCAATTTGCATATTCATTAGTTAATTATTTCGCTCTATTCGCAGCACTAGGAATCCCGCTATACGCCAATAAGAAACTTTCTCAAATAAAAGATAATGCTACCGAATTTAGAAAAACATCATCTGAGTTATTTTTATTTAATTTAATTACAGCTACGATAGTTTTTATAGCTTTCGTTTGTTGCATATTCTTTTTAGAAAAAACGAGTGTGAATCCTTTTATTTACTTAATATATGGTTTTATTATCTTTGGTAACACTTTTGCAGTTGAGTGGTTTTATCAATCAACTGAGCAGTTCACATATATCACTATTAGAAATTTCTTTGTTAAGTCATTAACATTAGTAGCTTTTATATTATTTATAACTAAACCGAACGATTATATTTTATATGCGGTAATAACCACTTTTTCCACCCTTGCTTACGCTTTATTAAATTTTGTTAGATTTTTTAAATCTGTTAAACCCACATTTAAAAATATCAATATAAAACAACATTTAAAACCAGTATTATATGTGTTTATTTTTAGTTTTACAATGTCGTTATATTTGTTTATTGACAATATAATGATAGGATTTATCATTAAAGAAAACTTTGAATATACTGTAGGACAATATTCAGTAGCCACTAAAATACCTAGAAGTATAGCAACTATTATTTCAACAATAAATATAGTTCTTATTCCAAGGTTATCTTACCATTTAGTAAAAAAAGATGAAGAAAAAGTTAAAAATATTCTTACTAATTCATTTTCAATTTTATTTGCTTGGGGATTATCTGCTAGTGTTGGTATAATACTTTTAGCGGACAAAATAATCCCACTTTTTTGCAGTGTTGCATATTTAGATGCAATCGAGACTACTAAAGTGATTGCTGCAACTATTATATTTATAGTACTTATTGATTTTATTGGTATACAAATTTTTTATAACAACGGAAAAGCGTGGAAATCAATTATTTCTTGTTTTACGGGAGCTATAATTCATATTCTGACAAGTGCCATTCTCATACCTAAATATTTTCATTTGGGCGCGGGAATTTCAAATTTGATTGGTATTGTAGCAACACTTATCATGCAAATAATCATCGGATACAAAGATATGAATTTTAAAAAGTTTACATGGGACAATTTCGTTTCCCTCTTATCTGCAGTTGTTATGTATATTGGCATTATGATTCTTGATAAATATATTAAACTATCTACATTGTATAGTTTAATTGTGTTAGTATGCATAGGTATTCTCATCTATCTATTTTGTTTATTAATATTTAACCATAAATATTTTAAAATTGTACTAAAAGACATAATATCTAAAATATTTAAAAAAATAAGGAGCAATTAAATGAAAGTAATTTATGCAAGATCTACAGCTATTTATAATGATTCAAGAGCAACAAAGGAAATAAAAGCGCTTTTAAAACATGGATACCATGTTACTGTACTTGCATGGGATAGAGAAGGAATTTCTGAAGATAAAATCAAAAATGTATTTAATTCAGACCTATTGAGTATTCATTTGTTTAAAAAAGAATTAAAGCATGGTTCTGGGATTAAAGGATTGTTTAAAACATTAAGCTTTTGCAGATGGATAAATAAAAATATCAAGATTTTAAGGAAAGAAACTAACATAGTGCATTTGTGTGATTTAGATACTGCCCTTTTCTCATATAAAACTATAAAAAAATTGAAATTAAAATTAGTTTATGATATTTATGATTATTATACCGATTCTAGAACATTTCCAAAACTAATCGAAACTTATCTAAGATGGAAAGAAAGTAAGATTATTGAAAGTAGCGATGCAACAATAATATGTACCGAACAACGAAAAGAGCAAATTGGAAAAGCTAAGTATAACAAACTAGAAGTTATACATAATTCACCAGAGGACATATTAAACCAAATCAAGCCAGCTAAGTTAAAAGTACCAGAAAATTGCAAAATCATTACTTCTTTTATAGGAGTGCTTAGTGAAAATCGTCTCCTAGAAGAAATACTTGATAAAATTGATAGTCAGTCATCAAATGATATTTTTTGGATATTTGCAGGACAAGGAATGTATCGCAATAAAATTGAACAATTAGCTAGTCATAATAAAAATGTAATATATTTAGGTTCTTTGCCTTATAGCGAGGTATTAAGTATCGAACAGCAATGCGACTTCTTATTTGCAACATATAATCCAAAAATAAAAAATCACAAATATTCTGCTCCCAATAAAGTATACGAAGCTATGATGCTAGAAAAACCCGTAATAGTATGTGAGGAAACAGGCATTGATAAATTAGTCTTAGAAAACGGTATTGGATTAACCACTGACTATTCTGCAGAATCATTTTTTAACAAAATAGCTTACTTGAAAGATAATCCCATAATTGCAACTGAAATGGGAAAGAAAGCTCGCAATTTATATAAAGAAAGTTTTAGTTGGGAAATCATGGAGTCTAGAATAAAAAAAATGTATGAAAAATTATAAAATTAAAGAGAGGTTCAAATGAAAAAAATTATGTTAGTATTTGGCACAAGACCAGAAGCAATTAAAATGTGTCCACTTGTTAATGAATTAAAACAAAGAAAAAATTTAAAAACAATAGTTTGCGTAACGGGTCAACATAGAGAAATGTTGCAACAAGTGTTAGAGGTGTTTAATGTTGTGCCAGATTATAATCTGGATATAATGAAAGAAAAACAAACTTTGTATGATGTAACAATTAGTATTTTGGATAAAATAAAAGAAGTACTTGATAAAGAAAAACCTGATATAGTGTTAGTCCATGGTGACACTTCAACAACTTTTGTTACTGCACTCGCTTGTTTTTATTCAAATATTTCAGTAGGACATGTGGAGGCTGGTTTAAGAACATATAATATAAACTCACCGTATCCAGAAGAATTTAATAGACAGGCTGTTTCAATTATTAGCAAATTTAATTTTTCACCCACTGAACTTTCTGCATTGAACTTAATTAAAGAAGGTAAAAATAAAGATACAATTTTTATAACAGGCAACACAGTAATTGATGCACTAAAAACCACTGTTAAAAAAAATTATCATCATAGTGTTTTAGACTGGGTAGGAAATTCTCGTCTTATATTATTAACTGCTCATAGAAGGGAAAACCTGGGTGAGCCTATGAACAATATGTTTAAAGCAATAAAGAGAATTGTTGATGAGTTTGCTGATATAAAAGTTATTTACCCAATACACATGAATCCTGTGGTAAGAGCCACTGCTGATAAAATTTTGGGCAATTGTGATAGAGTTAAAATTATAGAACCGCTTGGCATTATTGATTTTCATAATTTTTTATCAAAATCATATCTGGTGTTGACTGATAGTGGCGGTATTCAAGAAGAGGCACCATCGCTTGGAAAACCCGTACTGGTTATGAGAGATACGACTGAAAGACCAGAGGGCATAAAAGCAGGAACATTGAAGTTGGTTGGCACTAATGAAGAAAAGATTTATGCTGAATTTAAAAAACTATTAAATGATAAAAAAAGCTATTTAAAAATGAGCAGAGCTTCTAATCCATATGGTGATGGGAACGCAAGTAAAAGAATTGCGGATATTTTAGAAATAAACCTATAATTAACATATATTATTATAAGTTTTTATATTAAATACATTTTTCATTGTACTAATTGACATTATATATTTAAACTGCTAAACTATCCCATATTATTTAAACGGAGTTTACTTTGTATGACAAAGAACGAATTAAAAATACTACCCACCCATTTAGGGATTATTATAGACGGCAACGGCAGATGGGCAAAAATGCGTGGATTATCTCGCTCACAAGGTCATATGGCGGGTTTTAAAAACCTTGAAGTTATTGTTAAAGAATGTTTTTATAAATATAATATACCTCATGTTAGCATATATGCTTTTTCAACCGAAAATTGGAAAAGACCAAAAAAAGAAGTTGACTATCTAATTAAAATTTTGAGGGAATATTTAGACGATAACTTTTCTGTTAAATATCCAAATGTAAAACTAAACATAATGGGCGACTACACAAAGTTTCCAGAAGATTTAGTTATTAAGGCAACAGCAACTATTGAAGAAACAAAAAACAACACAAAATTTATTCTTAACTTAGGTATTAATTATGGCGGAAGAGACGAACTTTTATATGCCATCAATAATATAATCAAAAAAGAAATCACGGAAGTTGATGCAAATATTTTAGAAAATCACTTATACACAAAAGGCCAACCACCACTAGATTTTCTTATTAGAACAAGCGGAGAACAACGGCTAAGTAATTTCATGCTTTGGCAAGTAGCCTATGCTGAATTTTATTTTCCTAAGGTTCATTGGCCAGCTTTTAAAAAGAAAGATTTGCTAGAGGCTTTACAAACTTATCAAAATAGAGACAGAAGATTTGGCGCGATAAAAGAATAATTTTTTATTTTATAGGCGCTGTTTGAGGAAGAAGCATGGAACAAATAAGGGAATACTATAATAAATACAAATTTCAAGTTCATTTGGGAGTTTTAACATTTTTATTTTTAATAAACTGTTTTTGGGGTGAATTTGTTTTTGTGTCACTAGGGCTTGCAATTTTTTTGATTATTATTTCCACTTTTGAGGACGCATTTTCTATACTTGTTTTTTGTATTCCCTTTATATCTATAGCCAGTCCTTATAGTTATTCGTTATATCTTGTTGGCGTTTTTACTTTCGTTGTAAAAGCTTATATTAAAATGTATGTTCATGATAAATTAAAACCTAGCAAGTATTTAATTGCAACCTTGGTCATTTTTATATTATATCTACTTATCCCTTTCTCACCTTATAATTTAAATTTTTTCGTTAAGTTTGTTTGTTTAATACTTCTTTTCTTGCTTTTAAATATTTTTTTGAAATATAAAGATAGTATTCGTTTAAAATATAATGTTGGGATTCTTGCTATTTCTGTTTTCATATCTTCATTATTTTTATTTACTTATCCTTTTTCTTTATATTTGCAAAACGAATTAACCTTTTATTATTCAGCAGGAATTCCGCGGTTCTCAGCCCTACTTCCTAATCCTAATCCGCTTGCAATGATTTGCCAAATAGGTTTATCTATTCTTGTTGCTTATATAATATCTAAAAAAGCTAAACCTATTGACTTTTGGTTTTTTATTATATTTGCTACTGTTGGAATATTAACAATGTCTAAAACCTTTATTATAGTTTTTACAATTCTTCTGATTATTCTTTTCTTCTATGCTCTTAACACCTCACCTAAAACTGCGCTGGTTGGCATATTTTCTATATTAGTTCCTCTTATTTTTATGCTGGTTTTAAAAAATGACTTTATTATGCATTATGTTAATCGATTTATAACTGGTTTCCTTAAAGATTTTTCTCTTACAAAAATTTTAAACATTATAACCACGGGAAGATATATGTTATGGATGGATTATATTAACTATTTAGTAGCCAACCCACTTGTTTTAATCTTTGGGAGAGGACTTGGCGCAGGCTTAGTTTCATATGAAAGCCCTCATAACTTTTTTATAACTTTGATTTATAACATAGGTCTAATAGGTGTAGCATTATTCGTACTTATTATAGTTGCAATTATTAGAGTATATCGAAAAAACTTCACGCAAAAATTTAACTGGGCAATTTTGATTCCATTTTTTGTAATTACACTAATTATGCTTGTTGAAGATTTCTTTTTATTTATTAGAGTATAGTATTTAATTTATAATTTTTATTTCAACATGTATTTTTTAGATGTAAACTCGCTTTAACAAAAAAAAGTTCATAAGCCGCTTTTAAGGTTATATTTTATCATATAATAAAATGCTCATCAAGCATGATAAATTGCTTTATATTTAAGCAAGCACATTGACAATTTGAATGATTTATGCTATACTAATATAGTTAAAAAATGCGTAATTAGATATGTTTTTATAAAAACCTATGAAATGATAAATTGTTTTTTTTAATTAATATTGTTGACATCGTTTGTATTTCATGATATTATAATCATGCGTTTTGAAAAAATCGGTCTAATAGACTTAAGTGCAAAGCTATTTATGCGGGCGTCGCATAATGGTAGTGCTCCAGCCTTCCAAGCTGGTAGCGTGGGTCCGATTCCCATCGCCCGCTCCATTGTGTAAAAAACGGCTTTATAAGGTCGTTTCTTTT